>NZ_JBHVUQ010000077.1:0-33821 GCF_042884105.1 Streptomyces sp. NPDC058157 | reverse complement strand
GTTCCGGGCCCGGCCCGTTCGCGTCGGTGTCAGCCGCGGGTGAACGCCTCGTAGGCGTCGCAGACCTCCTTGGAGGGGCCGTCCATGCGGATGACGCCGGACTCCAGCCAGATGGCCCGGTCGCAGGTGTCGCGGACGGTGCCGATGGCGTGGCTGACGAGGAAGACGGTGCCGGCCTGGGCGCGGAGTTCCTCGATGCGGGCCTGGCTGCGGCGCTGGAAGGCGGCGTCGCCGGTGGCGAGGGCCTCGTCGATCATCAGGACGTCGTGGTCCTTGGCGGCGGCGATGGAGAACCGCAGCCGGGCGCCCATGCCGGAGGAGTAGGTGCGCATGGGCAGGGAGATGAAGTCGCCCTTCTCGTTGATGCCGGAGAAGTCGACGATGTCCTGGTAGCGCTCGCGGATCTGCTGCTTGGTCATGCCCATCGCGAGCCCGCCGAGGACCACGTTCCGTTCGCCGGTGAGGTCGTTCATCAGGGCGGCGTTCACTCCGAGGAGGGAGGGCTGGCCGTGTGAGTAGACGGCGCCGCGGGCGACGGGCTGCAGGCCTGCGATGGCCTTGAGGAGGGTGGACTTGCCCGAGCCGTTGGTGCCGATGAGGCCGATGGCCTCGCCCTTGTAGGCGGTGAAGCTGACGCCGCGGACGGCGTGGACCTCGCGGACGCCGGGGGCGGGCTTGCGGGAGAAGATGCGGCTGAGGGCGGCGGTGGCCCCGCCCTTGCGGGTGCCGGAGCTCACCTTGTAGATCACGTGCACCTCGTCGGCGATGACGGTGGGGACGCGGGTGTCGGCGGCGGTGCCGGGGGTGGCGCCGGTGTGCGTGAGGGTGTCAGCCACGGCCGTACTCCTCCTCTGCCTTCCAGAAGTAGACGAAGCCGCCGATGCCGGCGATCAGGGCCCAGCCGATGGCGATCGGCCAGACGTGGTGGGGCAGCTGCGAGGCCTTGAAGCTGTCGATGAACGCGAAGCGCATGAGGTCGATGTAGACGGCCGCCGGGTTGAGCTTGAGCATCGTCATGACCCAGTGCGGCAGGTGGTCGGTCTTCAGCATGGAGCTGATGGACCACATCACGCCCGAGGAGTACATCCAGGTGCGGAGTACGAACGGCATCAGCTGGCTGACGTCGGGGTTCTTGCTGCCGATGCGGGCCATGACCATGGCGCAGCCCGCGCAGAAGACGGCCATCAGGAAGAGGGCCGGGACGGCGAGCAGCCAGGCCGGGGTCGGGGTCTGCCCGAAGGCCAGCAGCAGGACGACCAGGGCGGCCATGGTGACCAGCAGCTGCTGGAACAGCTGGACGACCGAGGACAGGGGCAGGCTGGCCCGGGGGAAGTGCAGGGCCCGGACCAGGCCGAGGTTGCTGTGGACGGCGCGGGTGCCGGTGTTGATCGAACTGCCGATGAAGTCCCAGACGAAGACGCCGGTGATCAGGAAGGGCAGGTAGTCGGGCACGCCGTGGCTGGCGTGCATGACCAGGCCGAAGATGAAGTAGTAGACGGCCGCGTTGAGCAGCGGGGTCATCAGGTGCCAGACCTGGCCGAGCTTGGCCGTGCTGTACGTGGCCTGCATCCGCGCGGTGGCGTACGCGATCACGAAGTGGCGGCGGTCCCAGAGCTGCGCGACGTAGCTGGGCAGGGAGGGGCGGGCGCCGCTGAGGGTCAGGCCGTGGGCCGCCGCCAGCTGCGCGGCGGTGGTGGGGGCCGCAGCGGGTGGCGCGGTGGTCGCTCGGGTCACGGGCTTCGCTTTCGACGGGTCGGGGCGTCGTCGGCCGGGGGCGCCCCGAGGGGGTCCCCGTACGCGGTGCGGGGGTGGGCCGGGCGACGGGACGGGTCCGTATCGTCGCTACGGCGAGGTTAGGGCTCCCAGGGACGGAACGCAACCGTATCGTCGTGACGGGTCAGTGGCGGCGTGCGCGGCTATGCTCTGTGCATGACCACCGAGCCTGCCGCCGCCCCGGCCCCCGCCCCCGCGCCCGCCCCCGCCCCGGCCCGCCGCGCGCCCGCGGGCGCGGCCGTCCTGCGCGAGGACGTGACGGAGGCGATCCGCGCCGCGGTGCTCGCGGAGCTGGCGGACACGGGCTTCGCCCGGATGTCCATCGAGGGCATCGCCCGCCGGGCCGGAGTCGGCAAGACCGCCGTGTACCGGCGCTGGAAGTCCAAGCTGCACCTGGTCCTCGACCTGATCGGGGCCTTCGCCACCGACGGCCTGCCCGTCCCCGCCACCGGCTCCCTCTACGGGGACGTCCGCGCCCTGCTGGAGGTGATGACCCACGTCCTGCGCCACCCGGTGGCCTCCGCGGTGATCCCCGACCTCCTCGTGGAGGCCGCCCGGAACCCGGAGATCGCCGACGCCGTGCGCGGGGCCCTGCTGGACGGGCAGCGCCGCCTCGCCGAGGGGATCGTCGCGGAGGCCGTCGCGCGCGGCGAACTGCCCGCGTCCGCCTCCCCCGAGCGGGCCCTGGACCTGGCCATCGGGCCGCTGTACTGGCGGCAGGTCGTGGTGGGCGACTCCGTCCCCGCCGGCTACCTCGACGGGCTCGCGCGCTCGGCGGTGGCCGGGCTGAAGGCCGGCTGACCTCCCCGCCGATGTGATCCGGCCCACACCCTGTCACAGGGTGTGGGCCTGCGGTGTCTTGTGGCCGAACCCCTTGGAACCGGAGGAGACACCATGAGCGGCAAGAGCACCGAGGTCCTGGTCATCGGCGGCGGTTACGCGGGTGTCATGGCCGCGAACCGGCTGACGATGCGCGCCGACGTGGCGGTGACGCTGATCAATCCGCGGCCGGACTTCGTGCACCGGGTGCGTCTGCACCAGCTGGCGGGCGGCACGGATCCGGCGGTGGTCGAGTACCGGGAGGTCCTGGCCGAGGGCGTGCGCCTGGTGGTGGACACGGTCACCCGGATCGACGCGGCGGGGCGTGCGGTCGAGCTGGCGTCGGGTTCCACCACCGCCTACGACTACCTGGTCTACGCGGTGGGCAGCGGCAGCGCGGACCCGTCCGTGCCCGGGGCGGCGGAGTTCGCCTACCCGCTCGCGACGTTCGAGGAGGCGCGGCGGCTGCGCCCGGTCCTGGAGGCCACCTCCCCGCAGGCCCCGGTGGTCGTGGTCGGCGGCGGCCCGACGGGCATCGAGACCGCTGCCGAGCTGGCCGAGGAGGGCCGCTCGGTGACCCTCGCCTGCGGCGGGGTCCTCGGCCCGTACCTGCACGCTCGTGGCCGGCGTGCGGTGGCCCGCCGCCTGGCGGCGCTGAAGGTGCGCGTCCTGGAGGGCCCCGACGCGCGGGTGGCGGAGGTGACGGCCGACGCCGTGCTCCTGGCCGACGGGCGTGAGGTGGCGAGTGCGGTGACGGTGTGGACGGTCGGTTTCGGCGTTCCGGACCTGGCGGTGCGCAGCGGTCTGACCACGGACGCCCTGGGCCGTCTGCTGACGGACGAGACGCTGACGAGCGTGGACGACGAGCGGATCGTGGCGGCGGGGGATTCGGCGGCCCCGTCGGGCCTGCCGGCGCGGATGAGCTGCCAGGCGGCGATTCCGCTGGGTGCGCGGGCGGCGGACACGGTGCTGAGCCGGGTCGCGGGTGAGCGGCCGGGGAACCTGAGCCAGGCCTTCGCGGGCCAGTGCATCAGCCTGGGCCGGCAGGAGGGCATCTTCCAGTTCGCGACGAAGGCGGACTCGGCGATCTGGCTGCACGTGGACGGCCGTCCGGGCGCGAAGCTGAAGGAGCTGGTCTGCAAGGGCATCGTCAAGCACCTGTCGGGCGAGGCGCACAAGCCGGGCGGTTACAAGATGCACCAGGCCTCGGGGGCCACCCGCCGGAAGCTCCTGGACGCCGGGCGCGCCGAAGCCCCGGTCGCTGTCGAGCAGGCCGCCTGACCACGGCGTTCCGCGGCTGATCCGGCCGGGCCCGGCACTGGCGGCACGGCACCCCGTACAAGATGATCTTCCCGTGGGCGCGCGTTCGAAGACATCCCCGGCCGGCCGGCCGCGAAGGAGAGGCACCGAGACATGAGCACCGAGACCACCGACGAGGCGACCGAGGTGTTCGTCGCCCACCGCAACCTGCTGTTCACCGTCGCCTACGAGATGCTCGGATCGGCCGCCGACGCCGAGGACGTCCTCCAGGAGACCTGGCTGCGCTGGGTCGGCGTCGACCTGTCGCAGGTCCGCGAGCAGCGCGCCTACCTGGTCCGCATCACCACCCGCCAGGCCCTCAACCGGCTGCGCAGCCTCCAGCGCCGCAAGGAGGCCTACGTCGGCCAGTGGCTGCCGGAGCCGCTGCTCACCGCCCCCGACGTGGCCGAGGACGTCGAGCTCGCCGAGAGCGTGTCGATGGCGATGATGCTGGTCCTCGAATCCCTCTCGCCGACCGAACGCGCCGTCTTCGTCCTGCGCGAGGCCTTCGACTACGGATACGAGGAGATCGCCGCCGCCGTCGACAAGACCCCGGCGGCCGTCCGCCAGATCGCGCACCGGGCCCGCAAGCACGTCGACGCCCGCCGCCCCCGCCGGGCCGTCCCCCGCAGCGCGGCCTCCGCCGCCGTGGAGTCCTTCCTGCGGGCCGTGGAGACGGGGGACCCGCAGACCCTCCTCGACGTCCTCGCCCCCGACGTGGTCCTCATCGGCGACGGCGGCGGCCTCAAGCAGGCCGCGCTCCGCCCGATCGGCGGGGCCGAGAAGGTGGCCCGCTTCCTCCTCGGCGGCATCGGCAAGAACAAGCTGCCGCTCACCCTCGCCGCAGCCGTCGTCAACGGCAGCCCGGCCCTCGTCGCCCACCTGGACGGCGAACTCGACGGGATCATGGCGATGCGGTTCGACGGCGACCGCGTGACCGGCCTCTACTACGTCCGCAACCCCGAGAAGCTCACCCACGTCCTGGCCGAGACCGCGCTCACCCTGCGCTGACTCACGGCCACAGGCCCGCCGTCAGCGGCGTGCGGGCCGGGGCCGGGGCCGCGGACGGCGCCGGGGGCGCGGGGTGGCGGTCCTCCGGCGGGACGACCGCCGGGAGCGGCGCCTGCTGGCCCAGGAAGACCCGCCGCACCACGCGTTCGGCCGCGTACCCGTCGTCGTACGAGCAGAAGCGCGCGCGGAACGCCGCCCGCAGCTGGGCCGAACGCGAGCCCTGCCAGTGCCCGGTGGAGAAGATGTCGACCAGCTCGTCCTCGGTCCGGGCGATCGCCCCCGGCGGGCAGGCCCGCAGGTCGAAGTAGGTGCCGCGGGCCGCCTCGTACGCCTCCCAGTCGTCCGCGTGGATCACGATCGGCCGGTCCAGGGAGGCGTAGTCGAACATCAGGGACGAGTAGTCGGTGACCAGCGCGTCCGAGGCCAGGCACAGCTCCTCCACCGACGGGTGGTCGGAGACGTCCAGCAGCCTCGGGTGCGCCTGCGGGGACCGCTCGGTGCCCGCGTACGTGAGGTGGGTGCGGGCCAGGACCGTGAAGCGGGGGCCCAGGTCGCGCAGGACCCGCTCGAAGTCCAGGTGCTCGGGCCGGCTGCGCCGGTAGTCGCGGTGGGTGGGGGCGTACAGGATCACGGTGGTGCCCGGCGCGATGCCCAGCCGCTCGCGCAGGGCCACGACCTCGGCCTGGGTGGCCCGGTGGAAGGGGTCGTTGCGCGGATAGCCGTACTCCAGGGTGGTGTACGAGGCGGGCACCGCCTTCTCCCACACCAGGGTGGAGTGCCGGTTCGCGGACAGCAGGAAGTCCCACTGGTCGGCGCCGCGCAGCAGGCCCTCGAAGTCCGCGGTGGGGGCGGCGGCCGGGCGGTCCAGGAGGTCGAGGCCCACCCGCTTGAGGGGGGTGCCGTGCTGGGTCTGGAGCAGGACCTGGCCCGGCCGCTTGACCAGCCCCCGGTCGAAGTTGACGTTCGTCGTCAGGTACGTGGCCCGGGCCAGCGCCGTCCAGTACGCGGCCGAGCCCGGCTTCAGCGGCACGGTCTCGGGCGGCAGGGTCGCGGTGTGCCGGGGGTCGCAGATCCACGCCGTGCGCATGTGCGGGGCCAGCTCGCGCAGGGTGGCCTCGATGGCCGCCGGGTTGCAGGCGTAGCCGCCGTGCCAGTACGCCGAGAACACCGCGAGCTCGGGCCGCAGGGGCCGCAGCCGCTGGATCCGGTAGTGCAGGCGCAGGGCGCTCTCGCGCAGCCCCCGCCGCAGGGCCGTGCCCGTCCGGGCCGCGGCCAGCGCCGCCGCGCGGGCCGCCGACGCCAGCCGGTAGGTCCGGCGCGCCCCCAGCCGCATCAGGGTGTGCCGCAGCCGGTCGGTGCGGCTCGGCGACGGCGGCAGGGCGCCCGTGCCGCCCGGGGGGCGGTAGCGGCGCAGCAGGGCCGAGGCGCGGGCGAAGAACTCGGCCCGGCCGGCCCGGGGGAGGCGGCGGGGGTCCGCGTACAGGGCGCAGAAGTGCTCGGCCATCCGCCGGTGCACCGCCGGGCGCCAGCGCTCCAGTTCGGGGCGGCCCGCGAGGTAGCCGAAGACCCGGTCGTACTGGTCGAAGACGTCGAGGTGGCGGCGGCTGGTGGTGGTCAGGATCGAGCCGGTGCGCCGCTGCCGGTAGTGCACGCAGACCCGGTCGAGGACGGCCACGGACTCGGCGGCCAGCAGCGCCGGATAGGTCCAGGGGGTGTCCTCGTAGAAGCCGGGCGGGAATTCGAGGCCCTCGCGCTCCACGTACTCGCGGCGGTACGCCTTGTTCCACACCACCATCAGCATGCCCAGCAGCGCCGGCCGGTCGGCGAGCCGGAAGCTGGCCGGGCCCTCCTCGCGGAGCCGGTGCGCGAGGCGGTCGCGGACCAGCTCGCCGGTCCAGAAGGCGCGGGCGTGGTCGTAGACGAGGACGTCGGGGGAGCCGGTGGCCTTGAGCCGGTCGGTGATCGCCTGGAGGGCGCCCGGGGCGAGGGTGTCGTCGCCGTCGAGGAAGACCAGGTAGTCGCCGGTGGCCCGGGACAGGCCCGCGTTGCGGGCCGGGCCCAGGCCCAGGTTGTGCGCCAGGTGCACGGCGGTGACCCGGGGGTCGCGGGCCGCGTACTCGTCGATGATCGAACCGCAGGCGTCCGGGGAGGCGTCGTCGACCGCGATCAGCTCCAGATCCGGGTACGACTGGGACAGGACCGAGTCCAGACTCTCCTGGAGGTACGCCTGAACCTTGTACGCGGGCACGATGACGCTGAACCGGGGCACGGCACATCCAGGGGTCGGCGCGGGCATATTGCCCTGGAACGCGCGCGCGGCGATCGGGTTACGCCCCCTGCGGCATTCGGGTTACCCAGCGTCAACACGCCACGTCAACGCCATGATCACGAGGCTTTTGGGTTATTTGACCGCCCCGGCCATCACCCCCGTCACGAACTGCCGCTGGAAGGCGAAGAAGACCACGAGCGGCACGACCATCGACAGGAAGGCCCCGGGCGCCAGCACGTCGATGTTGTTCCCGAACTGCCGCACCTGCTGCTGGAGCGCCACCGTCACCGGCGGGTGCGACGCATCGGCGAAGACCAGCGCCACCAGCATGTCGTTCCACACCCACAGGAACTGGAAGATGCCCAGCGAGGCGATCGCCGGCCCGCCCAGCGGCAGCACCACCCGGGAGAACAGCCGCAGTTCACCCGCCCCGTCCAGCCGCGCCGCCTCCAGCAGCTCGCGCGGAATCTCCGCGAAGAAGTTCCGCAGCAGGAACACCGCGAACGGCAGCCCGAAGGCGGTGTGGAACAGCACCACCCCGGCCGTCGTCTCGAACAGGCCGATGGCGCCGAAGAGTTCGGAGACCGGGATCAGCGCCACCTGCACGGGCACCACCAGCAGCCCCACCACGACCAGGAACAGCCAGTCCCGGCCGGGGAACTCCAGCCAGGCGAAGGCGTATCCGGCGAGCGCGCCCAGGGCGAGGACCAGCACGGTCGCCGGGACCGCGATCGCGAGCGTGCTCAGCAGGGAGCCGGTGATCGTGTCGTTCGCCAGCAGGTGCGCGTAGTTGGACGCCGTCAGCCGCGAGGGCGCGGTCAGCGCCCGCCACCAGCCGCCCCGGTTCAGATCGCCCGGGGACAGGAAGGAGGAGACCAGCAGGCCGACGGTGGGCACCAGCCAGAACAGCGCGGCCAGGACCAGGAACACGCGCAGCAGCACACTGCCCGCGAGGCGCCGTACGGCGTTCATCGCCCGGCCTCCTTCCGTATCCGGCGGATGTTGACCAGCATCACCGGCACCACCAGCACCAGCAGCAGCACCGCGATGGCACTGCCCAGCCCCTGGTCGGCGTCCGTGCCGAAGGAGGTCCGGTACAGCTGGAGCGCCAGCACGTTCGCGTCGTCCTGGACGGCGCCCGGCGCGATCACGAAGACCAGGTCGAAGACCTTCATCACATTGATCACCAGCGTCACCAGCACCACCACCAGCACCGGCGCCAGCAGCGGCACGGTGATCCGCCGGAACACCTGCCACTCACCCGCCCCGTCCACCCGGGCCGCCTCCAGCAGCTCCCGCGGCACCGCCGCCAGACCCGCCCCGATCAGCACCATCGCGAACCCCGCCCACATCCACACGTACGCGCCGATCACCGCCGGGGTCACCAGCACCGGCCCCAGCCACTCCACCCCCGCGTACGCCGCACGGAAGTTCGACGCCGGCAGCCGCAGCCGGGCCCCGTCCGCCGCGGCGGGCAGGCTGAACGTGCCGTCCGCGCGGGCCGTGGCCGTCGCCACCGTCCGGCCGTCCTTCACCGCCTCGATCCGCATCCCCGCCAGACCCGTCTCCGCCGGGTCCACCACGTTCACCGCGCCGCCCCCGCCCCGCGTGAAGTCCTGCCAGACCGTGCCCGTCACCTCACCCGGCACCGGCCGCGCGCCGGTCGCCGTACGCGCCTCCTTCGGCAGGGCCTCCGGCGCCACCCCGACCAGCGGCAGCAGCGCCGGCACCCCGGCCCGTACGGGCTCGCGCGTCACGAACGCACCGCCGCCCGCGGGCTCCAGCGGGGAGTCCCGGCCCGGGCGGGCCTTCGGGAACGCCGAGGACGGGGCGAAGGTGTCGTGCACCCCGACCGCGACAGCGTTGGCCACGCCCCGCTGCGGATCGTGGTCGTACACCAGCCGGAAGATGATCCCCGCCGCCAGCATCGAGATCGCCATCGGCATGAACACCAGCAGCTTGAACGCCGTCCCCCAGCGGACCCGCTCCGTCAGCACCGCGAAGACCAGACCCAGCCCGGTCGCCACCGCCGGGGCCACCGCCACCCACACCGCCGTGTTGCGCAGGGCGGTGCGGATCGCCGGATCACGCACGATCGCGGTGTAGTTGGCGGCGCCGACGAAGGAGTCCCCGGAACGGTCGAAGAGGCTGCGGTAGAGCGAGAAGCCGATGGGCTGCACCACCAGCGCCCCCAGCAGCACCAGCGCCGGCAGCAGGAACGCCGCCGCCACCAGCCGCCGCCGCGCGGCGGCCCGGCGGCCCGGATTGCCCCGGGCCGCCCGCGTCGAGGCCTGCACGGCCCCTAGTTCCCGTAGGCCTTGGCCGCGTCGGCCTCCAGGCGCGCCTGGGTGCCCGCCACGTCGGAGGGGTTCGCCAGGAAGTCCTGGAGCGCCTTCCACTCACCCGTCCCCGGCGTCGCGCCGAACGCCGCCGGAGCCTGGTCCGACATGTCGAAGCGGAAGTCGTCGCCCGCCGCGATCAGCGCCTTCGCGATGCCCCGCTGGATGTCGTTCGGGTACGCGGCGAAGTCCACCGCCTTGTTCGGGGAGACGAAACCGCCCTCGGCGGCCTGGATCCGGGCCGCGTCCGCCGACGCCAGGAAGGTGAGCAGGGCCTGCGCCCCCTTCGACGGCTTCAGCGCCACCGCCACGTCACCGCCCGACACCACCGGGGCCTTCGCCCCGACCGCCGGGAAGGGGAACACCAGGGCGTCCTTGCCCACCTTCGCCTCCGTCTGGGCGATGTTCACCCCCACGAAGTCCCCCTCGAAGACCATCGCCGCCGCCGGGCGGTCGCCCCCGGTGAAGGTCTGCGTCACCGACTTCGGGAACTCCGTCGCCAGGGCCCCGCTGGTGCCGCCCGCCAGGAAGTCCTTGCGGCCGAACAGCTGACCGAGGGTGGTCAGCGCCTGCCCGACGCTGTCGTCCGTCCACTTGATCTCGTGCTTCGCCAGCCGGTCGTACTTCTCCGGACCCGCCTGCGAGAGGTAGACGTTCTCGAACCAGTCCGTCAGCGTCCAGCCGTCCGCACCCGCCACCGAGACCGCCGGGGTACCGGACGCCGACAGGGTGTCCGCTGCCGCCAGGAGCTCCTTCCAGGTCTTCGGCGGCTGCACGCCCGCCGCGTCGAAGGCCTTCGCGTTGTACCAGACCAGCGACTTGTTGGCGGCCTTGTAGTAGACCCCGTACTGGGTGCCGTCCACCGCCCCCAGCTGCCGCCAGCCCGGCGAGTAGTTCTGCTCCAGCTGCGCCCGGGCCTCCGGGCCCACCGGCTGCGCCCACTTGTTGCGCACCGCCGCCGTCAGCGCACCGACCTGCGGGAGCAGCGCCACGTCCGGCGGCTGACCGCCCGCGACCTTGGTGCCGAGGAAGGTGACGATGGGGTCCTGGGCCGGGACGAAGGCGACGCTCGCGCCCGTGCGCTTCTCGAACTCCTTGAGCACCTTGGCGAAGTTGGCCTGCTCGGGGCCCGTCCAGACCGCCGCGACCTCCAGCTTCTCGCCGGGCAGCTTCGGTAATGCGACCGTGGGGCCCTTCTGCTCCGGCCCGGTGGACGGGCGTGCGGCGTCGCCGGACGCGACGTCGCAGGCGGTCAGCGCCAGCGCCCCGGCGGCGGCCAGGGCGGCCCAGGCGCGGGCCCGGGCTCTCCTGCGGCTCCGCGTGTGGCTCGATCCGTGCAGTCCGTGCTGTCCGCGCATGGTGCCGCCCCCGATGCCGTGTGGCCGTGAAGTGCTCCGTGCCACCAGGTCTACGCCGCGCCGCGCACCCCCGCAATAGCGCGTCACGGGGGAGCGGCTGCGCGTCAGGGGGCCGCGGGGAACAGCACCGGTATGGCCGAGACCAGGTGCGAGGCCCGGTCGAGGGCGCTGGCCAGGAGGGCGAGGTCGGTCGGCCCGTTGCCGAGCTCCCGCACCGGACGGCGGGCCGGCGGGTCGCCCATCCGCTCCCACTCCACCGGAACCACGGTGGGCCTCAGGGTCGCGGTGCGCGGGATCCGACCGGTGACCCGGCCCGCCTGGAACGGGACGGCCCGCCCGTCGGCGTACAGCAGCCGGCCGCGGCCGGGGCCCGGCCGGTCCGGGGCGTCCAGCTCCACCCGCAACGCCGCCTGCCGGGCCGGTTCCGTCTCGGCGGTGCGGTCCGGGCGGGCGGTGGCGGCGATCAGGTGCACCCCGAGGCGGGCGCCCTCACGGGCCACGCCCTCCAGGATCCGTACCAGCGAACCCGCGGCGGGCCGGCCCGGGCTGCCCAGGGCCGGGGCGACCAGCGCGTCGAAGTCGTCCACCAGCAGCACCAGCCGGGGCAGCGGGCTCGGCCCGGCGGCCGGGTCGGTGCGCGGAGCCGAGGCCCGCAGCCGCAGGGTGCCGGTGCGCTGCGGGTCGAGGTCGCCGCGGTGTTCGCCCGGGCCGGGGTCGCGGGGCGAGACCATCCGGTCGGAGAGGCTGCGCCGGCCGTGCCACTCCGCGAACGGCACCCCGTCCAGCAGCTCGTGACGGCGCTTGAGCTCGGTCGCGAGGGCCTGCGCGAACTCCCGCATCCGCAGCGGGTCCGAGGCCACGAGGTGGGCCGACACGTGCGGGAGCTCCGTACAGGGCAGCAGGCCCTCGCCGCGCTCGCCGCCCGCGCCGTCGAGGAGGAGCAGGCCCAGGTGGTCCGGGCGGGACCCGGCCGCCAGGGAGGCGGCGAGGGAGCGCAGGAGCTCCGTGCGGCCGCTGCCCGCGGGGCCCTCGACGAACAGGTGCGGGCCCTCGTGGACCAGCTCGGCGCCGACCGGCCCGCGCCGACCCGCCCCGAGCACCACGTCGGCCAGTCCGCCGACGGCCCGGCCCTGGTCGGCGGCGGCCGCCCAGCGGGCCATCAGGGAGGCCGGGGTGGCACGGGCCAGCCCGAGCTCGTCGAGGAGCCGGGCGGCCGCGGGGAGGCTGGCGGCCGGGCGGTGCGCGTGGCCGTCCGCCGGGGGCGCGTCCGCGCGCAGCGGGGCCAGGGCGCGGGCGAACCGCTCCGCCCAGGCGGCGGAGACCCCGTCGGCCACGGCGGTGCCGCCCGGCGGGACGGGCCGGCCGCCGCTGACCGCGAAGGTGCGGACGGCGGTGGCCACGTCCCCGCTGAGCAGGGCGACGGCCGCGCAGTCCCGGAAGGCGGGGCCGCTCGCGCAGGCGGTGTCGTACGTCTGCGCCACCGGGGAGGCCGGGGTGGCGGCCGGGGCCTCGGCGAGCGCGAGGACGTGGACCCCGGCGGCGGGGCCGTGCGAGGCCAGCCGGCCGGTGAGCTCGCGCAGAGGGGCGGTACCGGGGTCGCCGTCCACGACGACGAGCGTGCGGGGGCCCTCGTACGCGTCGGCGGCGCGGCGCACCGCCGCCGGATCGGCGGCCGCCCAGCCGCTGCCGAGCGGGCCGTCGTCCAGCCGCCGGGTCAGTTCCGCGACCCGGGCGGCGGCCTGGTCGCGGTCGTACGCGAGGAGCAGCCGGCAGTCCTGGCCGTGCGCGGGCCGTACGTGGGGCAGCCAGCCGAGCCAGGCCCAGTCGCGGCGGCGCTCCTGCAGGGGCCGCACGCGGTCGGCGGCCAGCAGCACGATCTCCAGCCGTGCGGGCGAGTGCAGTCCGGCGAGCTGCGCCACGACGGACCGGGCGACGCCCATGAGCCGGGCCCGCGGCCCGGCGATCCCGAACGCGCCGCTCTCGCGCAGCGCGACCCGGCTCCCGGCGCCGAGCCCGACGTCGAGGAACCCGGGGTGCCCGGGGTGGCGTGACCACAGCCGCCCCGTGGGGCCGAGCGCGGCGAGCAGCAGGGTGGCGGGGTCGTCGGCGTCGGGCGCCGCGACGGCGGCCTCCACCACCCCGACGGCCTCCACCACCACGTCCTCCTCCCCCCGCACCCACTTCCGGGCCCAGGCCCCGATCCCACCGCGCCGCCGGGGCGCGCCGTCGCCGGGGGCGGCGTACCCGGGCCCGCCCGTGCCGGGGTGTGCGGGGGAGCCGGGGTGGGCCAGGCCGGGCGTGTCCGGGTGGCCCGGGGCTCCGGGTACGGGGTGCGTCACCGTTCCGTGTGCGGGTGTGGCGCCGGAGGCGCCGCCGTAGGTGCCCGGGGTACCGGGGCGGAGCCCCGTGGCGGGGTCGGGGGCGGAGCCCCCGTTTCCGGGGGCACCCCCAGCGGTAGCCGGGGGAGAAGGGGCGGGGCGGGGGAAGGACTCCGGCGCGCCGGCGCCGCCGGCCGACGCCCCCGTGCCCGGCCCCGGGGCGCCGTCGGGCGTGCCCGAGCCGGGCCCCGTACCACCGCCGGAGGCATCGGCGTCCGGGAGGGCGAGGTGGCCCTCCAGGTCCGGGACGACCCGGAGGCGGGTGCCGCCTCCCGTGGTCAGGCGGAGGGTGGATTCGCCGATCCGCAGCAGCGCCCCCGGCGCCAGCGGGACCGCCCGGACCCCGACCTCCGCGCCGTCCAGCGCGGTCCCGTTCGTCGAGCCGAGGTCGGCCACCGCCACCCGCCCGTCCGGCATCACGGTGACCGTGCAGTGCAGCCGCGACACGTCCGGGTCGTCCAGCGGGACGTCCGCGTCCGCCGAGCGCCCGATCCGCACCGACCCGGGGTGCAGCAGGTGGACGCCGCCCGCGTCGGGACCGGACACCACGTGCAGCTGAGGGGCGCCGAGCCCGTCGTCCCCGAGCGCGTCCGCGTCCGGCGCCGGGACGTGCAGCGTCAGCACGGCCCCGTCCACGAGCGGCGGCTCGCCCAGCACCGTGCGCTGGAGGTCGAGCCGGCGCGACCCCGCGTACAGCACCACCGTGCCTCCGGTGTCGGGGCCGCCGACGGTGGCCGCGAGCCCGGAGGCCACGGCGGCCAGCGCGGTTCCGGCGGGGGCGGTGACGAGCACGTCACAGCCGGCGGGCGCGGTGGCGGCCTGGTGGCCGCCGCGCGACCCGAGGACGGTCAGCCGGATCTGCATCGCCGTCAGCGGTCCCTTCTGCGCGGAGCGCAGTGCACGGTGCGGGGCGCCCGGCGGGAGGAGCGGCGGGACATGTCTGCCCGGTCAACCCCCCGCCCGGCACGGACGCTTCGTCCGTTCAGGTCAGCCGGAAGGCAGGGCTCCCGTCCCGGCCGTTCCGTACGGGTGCATCCTCGCACCTGTCACCCGCAACACGCCCGGCACCCGCCCAGAAATGATCTTGATTGATGGCGGCCGCCTCCCCCCACCGCTCGGATCCGGCCACCCGGTCGGGCGAACGACGAGGGGGTTCCGGGGAAATGGGCCTCCGGCATACGCCGCAAAACTCACCCTTCGCACAAATGTGCGGCAACCAACCTCCCCGGACCCGCGTCCTCCATCGAGACACCCCCTAGAGTTGGGCCGGAAACCCACCGGGCCCCGCAGGGGGACCCACGACAGCAGGACGACAGCAGGGGAGCGCGAGACGTGCGGCCAGTCGGCAGCAAGTACCTGCTCGAGGAGCCGCTCGGACGCGGCGCCACGGGCACCGTCTGGCGTGCCCGCCAGAGGGAGACCGCCGGCGCGGAGGCCGCGGTCGCCGGCCAGCCCGGCGAGACCGTGGCCATCAAGGTCCTCAAGGAGGAGCTGGCCCAGGACGCGGACATCGTCATGCGCTTCCTGCGTGAACGCTCCGTCCTGCTGCGCCTGACGCACCCCAACATCGTCCGCACCCGCGACCTCGTGGTCGAGGGCGACCTCCTCGCCCTCGTCATGGACCTGATCGACGGCCCGGACCTGCACAAGTACATCCGGCAGAACGGCCCCTTCAGCCCGGTCGCCGCCGCCCTGCTCACCGCCCAGATCGCGGACGCCCTCGCCGCCAGCCACGCCGACGGCGTCGTCCACCGCGACCTGAAGCCGGCCAACGTCCTGCTCGACGAGAGCAACGGGCAGATGAAGCCGATGCTCACCGACTTCGGCATCGCCCGCCTCGCCGACTCCCCGGGCCTCACCCGCACCCACGAGTTCGTCGGCACCCCCGCCTACGTCGCCCCCGAGTCCGCCGAGGGCCGCCCGCAGACCTCCGCCGTCGACATCTACGGCGCCGGCATCCTGCTGTACGAGCTCCTCACCGGCCGCCCGCCCTTCGCCGGCGGCACCGCGCTGGAGGTGCTCCACCGCCACCTCAGCGAGGACCCGCAGCGGCCCCCGTCCGTGCCCGAGGCGCTGTGGATCGTCATCGAGCGCTGCCTGCGCAAGGAGCCCGACGAGCGCCCGAGCGCCGAGAGCCTGGCCCGCGGCCTGCGCGTGGTCGCCGCCGGCATCCGCGTGCACTCCTCGCCCGACGAGGTCGAGGCCGCCCTCGGCGTCGGCGCCCTGCTCGCACCCGACCCCTCCCCGGCGCCGGTCCCGACCTCGGCCCCCGCGTTCCCCGGGAGCGCCGCGCCGACCGAGGTGACGCCCGTGGTGGCGGCGGGGGACTACGACCCGAACGCCATGACCAGCGTCCTGCCTCCGGTCGACGGGGCGGACGCCACCACCGTCCTGCCGCCCGTCGCCGGCGGGCCGGGCGGGGGCCCGGGCGCCCCCGACCCGACCTCCGTCATGCCGCCCGTGCAGCGGCCCGACGCCCCGCACCCCTGGCAGTCGCAGATGGCCGCCGCGCGGGACCGCAACGAGCAGACGCAGATGCACTACCTCGACCCGAGCGAGGACCCCCTGCGCCGCCGCCCGCAGCGCCAGGCCCCGCCGCCCCCGCAGCACCAGCCGCGCCAGAACCAGCAGCCGCAGCAGTACCAGCAGCCGCCGCAGTACCGCCCGGCCCCGCCGCCGCAGCAGCAGTACCAGCAGCCGCCCCAGTACGCCCCGCAGCCCCAGCAGTACCAGCAGCCGCAGGCGTACCAGCCCCCGCAGCCCCCGCAGCAGCAGCCCCCGTACCGGCAGCAGCCGCAGCCCCAGCCGCCGGTGCAGCAGCAGCCGCAGCAGCAGCGCCCGCCCCGGCAGCAGCCCCCGCGGGAGCCGCGCGAGCCGCGCCGCCGCAGCGCCAACCCGATCCGCATCCCGGGCCTGGGCTGCCTCAAGGGGTGCCTCGTCCTGATCCTGCTGCTCTTCGTGGGCGGCTGGCTGATCTGGGAACTGACCCCGCTCCAGGAGTGGGTCGGCACCGGCAAGGGCTGGTGGGACCAGGTGTGGAGCTGGGGCACCGACGTCGTCGACTTCGTCGGCTCGATCGGCGACAAGACGAACGGCGGCTCCGGCAGCGGTTCCTGACACACAGGCAGGCGTGCGGACCCGTGAAGTCGGCGCCTCGGGGGGCCTTTTCGGCCCTCCGTAGCGCCGACCTTGTGGATTTGTCGACATCCAGGACGTGATTTCGCCCGCAGAAGTGAAGGTCACCGCGATCCGCAGCGCCGGGCCCCCATTCGGCCGCGTAGCTTTGGGGCGTTACGCCAGCCGCTGAGGGAGCAGTCGTGGCACGGAAGATCGGCAGCCGGTACACAGCGCACCAGATCCTGGGGCGCGGCAGCGCGGGCACGGTGTGGCTGGGCGAGGGGCCGGACGGGCCCGTCGCGATCAAGCTGCTGCGCGAGGACCTCGCCTCCGACCAGGAACTGGTCGGACGCTTCGTCCAGGAACGCAGCGCCCTGCTCGGCCTGGAACACCCGCACATCGTCTCCGTCCGCGACCTGGTCGTGGACGGCAACGACCTCGCCCTCGTCATGGACCTCGTCCGCGGCACGGACCTGCGCACGCGCCTCGACCGCGAGCGGCGGATGGCCCCCGAGGCGGCCGTGGCCGTCGTCGCGGACGTCGCGGACGCGCTGGCCGCCGCGCACGCGGCGGGCGTCGTCCACCGGGACGTGAAGCCGGAGAACGTCCTGCTCGACATGCAGGGCCCCCTCGGCCCCGGCGGCGCGCACCCCGCGCTGCTGACCGACTTCGGCGTGGCCAAGCTCATCGACCACCCCCGCCGGACCCCCGCGCCCGCCGGGGCGCGGGCGACGGCACCGGCGACGCGGATCATCGGTACGCCGGACTACCTGGCCCCCGAGATAGTGGAGGGCCTGCCCCCGCGGGCGGCCGTCGACATATACGCCCTCGCCACGGTCCTCTACGAGCTGCTGGCCGGCTTCACCCCCTTCGGCGGGGGCCACCCGGGCGCGGTGCTGCGCCGGCACGTCACCGAGACCGTGGTGCCGCTGCCGGGGATCCCCGAGGAGCTGTGGCAGCTGATCGTCCAGTGCCTGGCCAAGGCCCCGGCGTCGCGGCTGCGGGCCTCGGAGCTGTCGGTGCGGCTGCGGGAGCTGCTGCCGCTGCTGGCCGGGATGCCGCCGCTGGACGTGGACGAGCCGGACGACGCGGAGCCGGCCGAGGCCGAGGCGGTGGCCGCGTCGGAGGAGGCGGCGGCCGCGGATCCGGTGCGGCGGCGGGGGGTGGTGCCGCTGGTCCCGGGGTCCGCGACGGACTCCAGCCGGGACACCCACACCTCCATGCGGGTGCCGACGCCCGACGAGCTCGCAGGCGGGCCGCTGGGCACCGCGCGCGTCCCGCGGCCGACCGGCGGGCACCGGCCGGGCACCGCCCGGCACCGGGCGGAGGCGGTGCGCAAGCGGCGGCTGGTCCTCTCGGCGTCGGCGGTGGCGCTGGCCGCGGCGGTCGGCGTCGGCAGCTGGCTGGCCGCCTCGGGCGACGACCCGGCCCCCCCGCCGCCCGGCTCGAAGCACTCCGCCCCGTCCCGCCCGTAGCCCCTGGGCGCGGGCGGGTGTCCGCCGGCCCTGCGCAGCGGGGGCTACACCAGTGACGGGTGCCAGCGACGCGCCACGGCGGGGTGGGCCCGGACCCAGCCCTTGAGCTCGTTGCGCCCGTACTCCGCGTGCAGCGGGTTCGTCGCGTCGTGCGCCACCCCCGGCGCGGACCGCAGGTACTCCCCGGGCACGGTGTCGATCACCGCGTCCAGCCGGGGGTTGTAGAAGAACGGCACCGAGAACCGCTCCACCGCCCCCGGCGGACTGACCACCCGGTGGTCGGTGGCCACCAGGTACCCCTCCGTGGCGATCTCCAGCAGCTCGCCCAGGTTCACCACGAACGCCCCCGGCAGCGGCGGGATGTCCACGAAGCCGCCGTCCCGGACGACCTGCAGCCCGCCCACCCCGTCCTGCAGCAGCAGCGTCAGGAAGCCGTAGTCCTTGTGCGCGCCGACCCCCTGGTCCGCGCCCGACGGGGCCGACCCGGGGTAGCGGATCAGCTTCGTGTGCAGGTGCGGCCGGTCCGCGAAGGCCGCGTCGAAGAAGTCCGGGGGCGCCCCGATCGCCGTCAGCAGCTCCCGCAGCAGCCGGTGCGCCACCGCCGCCAGCCGCTCCTGCCAGCCCAGCACCGCCTCCCGCAGCTCCGGCAGCGACGCCGGCCACTGGTTCGGCCCCTCCAGCCACAGGTACGCCGGGTCCTGCGGTCCCAGCTCCGGCGCCGGCCGCTCCGCTCCCACGTCCAGCTGGTCCCGCCAGTCCGAGGCCCCGCCCGTCAGCTCGTGCCCGATGCGGGTGTAGCCGCGGAAGTGCGGGGAGTTCAGGTTGCTCACGGCCAGCCGGTCGGCCTCCGGGAGCGCGAAGAAGGCCCGGGTCAGCTCCAGGATGCGGGCGGTCTCGGCCTCCGTTATCCCGTGCCCCGTCAGGTACAGGAAGCCGGTGTCGCGGGCGGCGGCGTGCAGCTGCTTGAGGAAGTCGTCCCGCTCCGCGGGGTCGTCGGCCCGGGAGAGGTCGATCACGGCGAGCGAAGGAGAGGAAGAGGAGGAGGGGTGCGCGGACGGCATGACGGCTCCGTTTCGGATGTCACGGGGTCCTGTGCCCCAGAGATGGCGGGGCGGCGGGCAGCGTGGAACGGACCGGCCGGCAGGGATGGCGCCGGGCGGACGTGACCGCGTACAGGACCGAAGTCGGATCGGGGTTGATCAGGCTTGTGCGAGGTCCGGCGGCAGACAGCTCGTGGTGGTGACACGCATGTGGTCCACATGGCGGCGCTTCACGAGTAGAACGGTCATACGGTGAGCGTACGCCCGTACCCACCCTCCTCCGAACCCGTTGACCCGGCCTGGCCGGAGATGGCCGTCCGGGGACCGGCTACGCTGGACCCGTGGCAGTCGTCGATGTTTCCGAAGAGCTGAAGTCCCTCTCCTCGACCATGGGGTCGATCGAGGCCGTCCTGGACCTCGACAAGCTGAGGGCAGAAATCGCCGTGCTCGAGGAGCAGGCCGCCGCGCCGTCCCTGTGGGACGACCCGGACGCCGCCCAGAAGATCACGAGCAAGCTTTCGCACCTCCAGGCCGAGGTCCGCAAGACCGAGACCCTCCGCGGCCGCATCGACGACCTCGCGGTGCTGTTCGAGCTCGCCCAGGAGATGGACGACGCGGACACCCTCGCCGAGGCCGAGGCCGAGCTGGCGTCCGTCCGCAAGGCACTGGACGAGATGGAGGTCCGCACCCTGCTCTCCGGCGAGTACGCCGAGCGCGAGGCGCTGGTCAACATCCGTGCCGAGGCCGGCGGCGTCGACGCCTCCGACTTCGCCGAGCGCCTCCAGCGCATGTACCTGCGCTGGGCCGAGCGCCACGGCTACCCGACGGAGATCTACGAGACCTCGTACGCGGAAGAGGCCGGCATCAAGTCGACCACCTTCGTGGTCAAGGCCCCGTACGCCTACGGCACCCTCTCCGTCGAGCAGGGCACCCACCGCCTCGTGCGCATCTCCCCCTTCGACAACCAGGGCCGCCGCCAGACCTCCTTCGCGGGCGTCGAGGTGCTCCCGGTCGTCGAGACCAGCGACCACGTCGAGATCGACGAGTCCGAGCTGCGCGTCGACGTCTACCGCGCCTCCGGCCCCGGCGGCCAGGGCGTCAACACCACCGACTCGGCCGTGCGCATCACGCACCTCCCGACCGGCATCGTGGTCTCCTGCCAGAACGAGCGCTCGCAGATCCAGAACAAGGCCAGCGCGATGAACGTGCTCCAGGCCAAGCTGCTGGAGCGGCGCCGCCAGGAGGAGCAGGCCAGGATGGACGCCCTCAAGGACGGCGGCAGCTCCTGGGGCAACCAGATGCGCTCCTACGTCCTGCACCCGTACCAGATGGTCAAGGACCTGCGCACAGAGTTCGAGGTCGGCAACCCGCAGGCGGTCCTCGACGGCGACATCGACGGCTTCCTGGAGGCCGGCATCCGCTGGCGCAAGCAGCAGGAGCAGGGCGCTTAAGCCCCGGCCCCGCACACAGTGAGGAAGGGCCCGGACACCCACGGTGTCCGGGCCCTTCCCCTTGGCCTGTGATCGGAGCGCGGCGCGGCCTACGCGGCCCGGGCCACCAGTGCCAGCGCGGCCACCAGCACCACCATGAGCGCGATGAGCGCCATCGGATTCAGCCCTGCGAAGGGGCCCTCCTGCTGGAGGCGCTCCCGGTTCGCCCGGCACACCGGGCAGCGGCCCTGGCTGACGGGCGCGGCGCAGTTCGCGCACACGAGCCGGTCATATGTCATGCGCTCCTCCTCTCGTCCCCTCATGACGCTTAACGGCAAGGGGACCGAGTCCGTTCCCCCTACCACTGTGCCAGCTCCGCCGACATTCGGCGCGGCCCGTCCGGGCAAGAGCGATCGGGCTCCCCCGGGAGCCGGGGATAAATCGGGCAACTCCGGATGCCGGGTCCCTACCCGGCGCCCGTTCGCGTATGGTCACGCACACCTACTCCCGGCGACCGTGGTGCACCCGTGATCCGATTCGACAACGTCTCCAAGTCCTACCCGAAGCAGTCCCGGCCCGCACTCAGAGATGTCTCCCTCGACATCGCCAAGGGCGAGTTCGTCTTCCTGGTCGGCTCCTCCGGCTCCGGCAAGTCCACCTTCCTGCGCCTGGTCCTGCGCGAGGAACGGGCGAGCCACGGGCAGGTGCACGTCCTGGGGAAGGACCTCGCGAAGCTCTCCAACTGGAAGGTCCCGCAGATGCGGCGCCAGCTGGGGACCGTCTTCCAGGACTTCCGCCTCCTGCCCAACAAGACGGTGGCCGAGAACGTGGCCTTCGCCCAGGAGGTCATCGGCAAACCCCGCGGCGAGATCCGCAAGGCCGTCCCGCAGGTCCTGGAGCTGGTCGGCCTCGGCGGCAAGGAGGACCGGATGCCGGGCGAGCTGTCCGGCGGCGAGCAGCAGCGCGTGGCCATCGCCCGCGCCTTCGTCAACCGGCCCGCCCTGCTGATCGCCGACGAGCCGACCGGCAACCTCGACCCGCAGACCTCCGTCGGGATCATGAAGCTGCTGGACCGGATCAACCGGACCGGCACCACCGTCATCATGGCCACGCACGACCAGCAGATCGTGGACCAGATGCGCAAGCGCGTCATCGAACTCGAACAGGGCCGACTCGTACGCGACCAGTCGCGCGGCGTCTACGGCTACCAGCACTGAAAGGTCCCTCAAGACGCCATGCGCGCCCAGTTCGTCATGTCGGAGATCGGCGTAGGCCTCCGCCGCAATCTCACCATGACCTTCGCGGTCATCATCTCCGTGGCCCTGTCGCTGGCCCTCTTCGGCGGCTCCCTGCTCATGCGGGACCAGGTCAGCGCCATGAAGGGGTACTGGTACGACAAGGTCAACGTCACCGTCTACCTCTGCACCAAGAACGACGCCATCGACGCCGCCGACAGCACCCCGGCCGCCGCCAGCGCCCCCGGCACCCCGGCCGCCCCCGCCGCCGGCAACGGCAAGCCCTGCTCCAAGGGGGCCGTCACCCCCGAGCAGAAGCAGGGCATCGAGCGCGAGCTCAAGAAGATGGACCTCGTCCAGACCGTCATGTACGAGTCCTCGGACGAGGCCTACAAGCACTACAAGGAGCGCTTCGGGCACACCGCCCTGGCCTCCGTCGTCACCCCCGACCAGATGCCCGACTCCTTCCGGGTCAAGCTGAAGAACCCGGAGAAGTACGAGGTCATCACCTCGGCCTTCGCCGGCCGCGACGGGGTGCAGTCGGTGCAGGACCAGTCCCTGGAGCTCGACAACCTCTTCGCCCTGCTGGGCACCCTCAACTGGGCCGCCCTCGGCATCATGCTGATCATGCTGATCGTGGCGCTGCTGCTGATCGTCAACACGGTGCGCGTCTCGGCGTTCAGCCGTCGGCGGGAGACCGGCATCATGCGGCTGGTCGGCGCCTCCGGCTTCTACATCCAGGTGCCGTTCATCATGGAGGCGGCCGTGGCCGGCCTCATCGGCGCCGGGTTCGCCTGCGGCATGCTGGGCGCCGTCCAGTACTTCGTGATCGACCACGGCATCGCCCTGCGCGAGAAGCTCCAGCTGATCAACTTCATCGGCTGGGACGCCGTCTTCACCAAGCTCCCCCTGGTCCTGGTCATCGGCCTGCTGATGCCCTCCCTGGCGGCGTTCGTGGCGTTGCGCAAGTACCTGAAGGTGTGACGAGTGCCGCCAGTCGTCTGCGGTCAACCCGCCTTGCGGCAGCGGCGCTTGTCCTAGACTCGGCCGCATGCCGGGTCTGCCCGCTCTCTGTCTCCGGCCCCGTGACCTGCGTCGCGGGGCCGTTCTGACGCTGCTGTTCGCCGTGTCCGTCGGTACGGCGGCCGCCACCGGATGCTGGGGTTCCGACCGGGTGGGCGGGGCTCCGGCCGCCACCCTCGCGGAGGAGGGCCCGGCGGGGGGCGTCCCGTCCGCCGGGACCGCCGACCGGGAGGCCGTCGCGCGGGCCGCCGCCGAGGCCGTCGCCGAGGGGAAGTCCGGCAAGAAGGCCGCCGAGGAGGTGGTCAGCCGCAGCGGGGACCGCTGGGGCACCGTCTACGACCAGGGCGAGTACGCCGCCTTCGCCGAGGACCTCGACGGCCGCTGGACCGGCGTCGGCCTGTGGACCGGGCGCCGCGGCGACGGCCGCATCGAGGTCGACCGGGTCCAGCCCGACAGCCCCGCCGCCCGGGCCGGGCTGCGGGCCGGGGACCGGCTGCTGAGCGTCGACGGCCGCGAGGTCACCGGCCTGCCCGTCGCCGACGTGGTGGCCCTGCTGCGCGGCCGGGCCGGCACCCCGGTGGTCCTCGGCATCGGACGGGACGGCGCCGCCCTCACCGAGACCGTCCGCCGGGCCGAGCTGCACGCCGACCCCGTGACCGTACGGCGCCTCGCGGGCGGCATCACCGTGATCAAGGTGGCCTCCTTCACCCGGGGTTCGGGCGAGCGCGTCAAGGAGGCCCTGCGGGAGGCCCCGCCCGGCGGCGGGGTGATGCTGGACCTGCGCGGCAACCCGGGCGGGCTGGTCGCCGAGGCGGTCACGGCGGCCTCCGCGTTCCTCGACGGGGGGCTCGTGGCGACGTACGACGTACGGGGCTCCGAGCGCGCCCTGTACGCCGCCCCCGGCGGGGACACCGGCCGCCCCCTGGTGGCCCTCGTGGACGGCGGCACGATGAGCGCCGCCGAGCTCGTCACCGGCGCCCTCCAGGACCGCGGCCGCGCGGTGACGGTCGGCACCCGCACCTTCGGCAAGGGCTCCGTGCAGATGCCGACCCCGCTGCCGGGCGGGGCGGTGGCGGAGCTGACGGTGGGCACGTACCGCACCCCGGCGGGCCGCAGCCTCGACGGCGGGGGCATCACCCCGGACCTGGCGGCCGGCGACGGGGCCGAGGAGCGGGCGCGGACGGTATTGGGTGGCCTCGGGGCGGGGTCGTAGTGCGAAAATGACCGCACTATGGCTAAGGAAAAAGGGCGCAAGCTGATCGCCCAGAACAAGAAGGCCCGGCACGACTACGCGATCATCGACACCTACGAGTGCGGCATCGTGCTCACGGGCACCGAGGTCAAGTCCCTGCGCCAGGGCCGGGCCTCGCTGGTGGACGGCTTCGTGTCGGTGGAGAGCGGCGAGGTGTGGATGTACAACGTCCACGTGCCGGAGTACAGCCAGGGCACCTGGACCAACCACAGCGCCCGCCGCAAGCGCAAGCTCCTCATGCACCGCGAGGAGATCGACAAGCTGGAGCGCAAGGCGGACGAGTCGGGCCACACGGTCGTGCCGCTGTCCCTGTACTTCAAGGACGGCCGCGCGAAGGTCGAGATCGCGCTGGCGAAGGGCAAGAAGGAGTACGACAAGCGCCAGACCATGCGCGAGAAGCAGGACACGCGCGAGACGCAGCGGACGATCTCCGCGATCCGGCGCAAGCAGCGGGGCACGGTTTAATCTCCTGGCACGCGGTGGTCCACTTCGCGTACCATGGCGTCAGCACCACCCCCCAGGGGGCGGCGCACCTTGAGAAAAAAACATGGGGATGATCGGTTTCGACAGCGGATGTCGATGCAGGGGAAGCGAGCCGAGGAAGCGGCAATGATCTCGCTAACCACATGTCGCAAAAAATAATCGCCAACTCCAAGAGCGATAACTCCCGCTTCACCCTCGCTGCCTAATAACAGTGAGCTGAAGCCTCTGTGAGGAGCGTCAGCCCGGAAGTGGTCCCGGTCCGGATCCTGGCGTCAACAAGGGATCTAAACCTCTAGCCCCGGTCACGGGGGTTGGAGGGAAACCAAACAGTGACTGAGCCCGTCGGAGACTCGTCCGTGTGATCTCCGGGGCCGAGAAAAGCGCAGCGGACTGCGCTCGGAGAAGCCCTGCTTCTGCACCGTTGGACGCGGGTTCGATTCCCGCCATCTCCACTCATCCCATGTGGGCGAAGGCCCCGCAGCCGACCGGCTGCGGGGCCTTCGTCATGTCCGGGGGCGGGCGCGGCAGGAAGATCATCCGATCGTCTAGGGTGGCGCGATGTTCGAAGGAAACCTGGTGAGACTGCGGGCGCTGCGCGCCGAAGATGCCGGACACCACCTGCGGTGGCGCAACGACCCGGAGGTGGTGCGCCTGGCCGCCGCCGGTGATCCCCTCTTCGGGCCGGTCACGGCGGAGGCGGTCGCGATCGCTTTCGAGGGGAAGCTGCGGCTGGTGCCGAGGGAGGCGGCCGTGTTCACGGTGGAGGACCTGGAGAGCGGCCGGGTCATCGGCATGGCCGACTACCGCGACCTCGACCCCTACGCCGGAGTGGCCACCCTGGGCATCACCATCGGCGAGCGGGAGTTCTGGGGCCGCGGCCACGGCCGGGAGGCGGTGCGGCTGATGGTGGACCACCTGTTCGGCGCGTACGGGCTGCACCGGCTGGAGCTGGACACCTGGAGCGGCAACGAGCGTGCCGTGCGGGCCTTTTCGGGGCTCGGCTTCCGTGAGGAGGGGCGGCTGCGCTCGGCCGTGCTGGTGGCGGGGGAGCGCTACGACCGGGTGCTGTTCGGGATGCTGCGCGAGGAGTGGTCCCGCTCCGCGTGAGCGGTGGAACGGGCGAAGGCCCCGCGGCCTGGGGCTGCGGGGCCTTCGTGGTGCGTAGGGGGGTCAGGAGCAGTACGGGACCTTGTTGAGGTTCATGGCGTAGCGGGCGGCGATCCAGCCGCGCCCGTCGGCGAGCTTGTACCAGATCGCGTTGTCGTCGACCTGCTCGCCGTTGACCTTGCACTGCAGGGCCACGACCGTGTTCGCCGCGAGCTTGCCGGTCTTGTGGTAGCCCGTGCCGGGGCCGGATCGGATGCCGAGGCCCTCGCCCGAGGTGACCACGCGGGCCTTCGGACCGCCCTTGCCGTGGTCGCCCTTGTCGCCCTTGCCGTGCTCACCCTTGCCGTGGTGGTCCTTGCCGCCGTGGTCCTTGCCGCCGTGGCTGCTGCACTTGCAGTCACCGGGCTTGCCCTTGTCCCCCTTGTCGCCCTTCGGGCCGCGGTCGCCCTTCGGGCCCTGCGGGCCGGCCGGGCCGCGGTCGCCGGTGTCTCCCTTGTCGCCCTTCGGGCCCTGGGGACCCTGGGGGCCGCCGGCCGGGCCGGTGTCGCCCTTCGGGCCCTGGTCGCCCTTCGGGCCGCGCGGGCCTTCGGGGCCCCGGGGGCCGGCGGGGCCGCGGTCGCCCTTGGGGCCCTGGGAGCCGGTGTCGCCGGTGTGGCCCTTGGGGCCGCGCTCGCCGGTGTCGCCGCGGTCGCCCTTCGGGCCCCGCTCGCCGGTGTCGCCCTTGTCCCCCTTGGGCCCCTGCGGGCCGCCCGCCGGGCCCGTGTCGCCCTTGGGGCCCTGCGGGCCGGTGTCGCCGCGGTCGCCCTTCGGGCCGCGGTCGCCCGTGTCACCGCGGTCGCCCTTGGGGCCGCGCTCGCCGGTGTCGCCCTTGTCGCCCTTGTCTCCCTTGGGGCCCGGGCGGCCGGGCTTGCCGTGGTGGCCCGGCTTGCCGTCGTGGCCGTCGTGACCGTCGTGGCCGTGCTCCCCGGGCGGGCCGTCGTCGCCCTTCGGGCCCCGTACGGGGGTGGCCACGGCGAACAGGGCGGGCGCGTCCTTGCCGTCCGACCATTCGCCGCCGTCCAGCGTGGTGCCCTCGGGGGCGTTCGCGTCCACCTTCAGGGAAACCGCCAGCCGCGTCTGGGCGTTCGCCGGGAAGGCGAAGCCGGCGCGGGTCCCGGCGTTGCAGGTGAGCAGGCGCGCGTCCTTCGAGCGGCTGCACGAGCCGCCCGCCCGCTGTCCGTTCCAGTAGAACCGGGCCTCCGGGAACGTGGTCCGCTCCGGGGCGGTGATGCGGAAGGTGCCGCTGTGCGCCGGGTCCGCCCCGTTCAGGGCCGCGATGACGACGCGGCCCGTCTTCCCGGGGGCGATGGAGGGGACGTAGGGCTGGGAGAAACGGACGTGCGAGGAGTCCGCCAGGGCGGGAACGGCCGGCATCAGACAGGACGCCGTGACGGCCGCGACGATGAGGGCCGAGGAGACGGAGCGCGAAGCAGACAAGGGGAGTTCCTCCGCTAAGGGAAGGGTTTGGGGGAAAGCCTCCCTAGTTATGGCGGATTGCGGCCTGGAAGGGTGCGACCCACGCGGTGGCGTCACCCGGCAGCCGGATGAAATCCCGATCAACGGCCGGGTCGTGGAGTCACCGATCCGACAATCAGTGCGGCCGTGGCGGCGGCCGCCGGCAGCAGGTACGCCGTCCCCGCCCCGAGGCGGTCGACGGCCAGTCCCGCCGTGGCGGAGCCGGCCGCGATACCGGCGAGGATCGCGGTGACGGCCAGCGTCATGCCCTCGTTGAGGCGGCCCCCGGGGGTGCGGGACTGGACCAGGCCCATCGCCGTGACCATCACCGGCGCCGTGGACATGCCGGCCAGCAGCAGGGCCGCGGCGAGCGGCAGGACCGAGCCCGTGGCGGCCGCCGCCCAGGGCAGCGCCATCGCCCCGGCCAGCCAGGCCAGACAGGTCCGCAGGCTCCGGGGGCGCCGCGCCCCGTACAGCAGCCCGGCCGCGCAGGAGCCCGCCGCCTGGAGCGCGAGGACCGGGCCGGACGTGCCGCCCAGGCCCAGGGCGGCGAGGTGGGCCACCGAGGTGACCTCCATCGAGCCGAAGACCAGGCCGGTGGCCAGGAACAGGCCCAGGAGGGGCGCCAGGGCGTGCAGCGGGGACGGGCCCCGTCCGGCCGCCCCCGGCGCCCCGCCGGCCGGGGGCTCGGTGGCGCGGTGGGCCGTGAACACCAGCATGCCGGTCAGCAGCAGCGCCGCCCCGGTGAGGGTGCCGGCCTCCGGGAAGGCGGCCGTGCACAGGAAGGCGGCGAGGACCGGGCCGAGCATGAAGCACAGCTCGTCGGCGGCCTGTTCGAAGGACATCGCGGTGTGGTGCGCGGAGCGGGGCAGCAGGTGCGTCCAGCGGGCCCGGGACATGCCGCCGGTGTTGGGGGTGGTGGCGGTGGCGGCGTAGGAGGCGAACAGGGTCCAGGCCGGGGCCTGCGCACGGACGCACAGGACCAGCGAGAGCGAGCCGAGGACCGCGATCACCGTGGCCGGCAGGGCGATCCGGGCCTGCCCGTACCGGTCGACGAGGCGGGCGGTCCACGGGGCGACCACGGCGGTGGCGGCCATCCCGGTCGCGGTCACCGCCCCGGCGAGGGCGTACGAGCCGCGCTGCCCGGCGATCATCATGACCGCGCTGATCCCGAACATGCCCATGGGCAGCCGGGCGAGCAGGTTCCCGGCGGTGAACCCGCGCGCCCCGGGGACGGCGAACAGCCGGGCGTAGGGGCCCAGGAGGCGGCTCCGTGCGGGGCGCCGGGCGGGGGCTTCGGCGGGGGAGGGGGAGGCCAGGACCAGGGTGGTGCCCGTCACGGCCATGAGCGGGGTCTCTTGTGGCATGCCCCGAGCCTGCGGCCCGGCCCCGGTACCGGTCCAACACCTGTTCGGGGGCCATTCACGCCCTCCCGTTGTTAATCTTCCCCGGTGACCTCCCCCGACGTGGACCCCCGGCTGCTGCGCGGCTTCCTCGCCGTCGCCGAGGAACTGCACTTCACCCGCGCCGCCGCCCGCCTCTACGTGGCCCAGCAGGCCCTCAGCCGCGACGTCCGCCGCCTCGAACGGACCCTGGGCGCGACCCTGTTCACCCGCACCACCCGGGCCGTCGAACTCACCGCCGACGGCGCGCGCCTGCTGCCCCACGCCCGCGAGGTGCTCCGCGCCCACGAGGAACTCGCGGCCGCCTTCGCCGGGCCGCCCCCCGCCCTCCTCGTCGACCTCAACACCGACGGCCCCAGCACCGCCCGCCTCGTCCTGGAGCGGGCCCGCGAACTCGCCCCCGGCCACGAGCTGATGGCCCGCTTCGAGAGCGGCCTCACCCACGCCGCCGCCGAGATCGCCGCCGGGCGGCTCGACGTCTCCTTCGGCTACTTCGACGGCCTGGACCCCGCCCTGCGCTCCCGCCTCGCCCACCGGCCCGTGCGCCACGAACCCCTCGCCGTGCTCCTGCCCGAGGACCACCCGCTGGCCGCGCTGGAAGCCGTACCGCTCGACGCGCTCGCCGGGGAGAGCGTCTACGCCGGCGCCGGGAACCCGCGCACCCTGGAGTGGACCGGCCTGGCCCGTGAACTGTTCGCCGGGCGGGGCATCGAGGTGGCGCCGCCCGCGCCGGTGGCCATCGGCAAGGAGGAGTTCGTGCGGGTGATGGCCAAGACCCGCAACCCCGTCCTGGTCACCGTCGTCTTCCCCGACTTCCCCGGCTGCGTCAAACGCCCGCTCGTGGCCCCCGTGCCGCTCTCCCCGCTGTCCATGGTCTGGCGTGCGGGCCTGCGCCACCCCGGCCTGGACGCCCTCGCCCGCGCCGCCGCCGAACTCCAGGAAGCCCACGGCTGGCTGGAACTCCCCCCGGACGGCCGGCTCCCCGCCGCGCTCACACCCGGCGCGCACGGCGGGTGAGAGCAAGGTTTCCCTCCGGTCATCCGGCGGGGACCGGGCCCGAAACGCGCCCTTCCTAGCGTCGTCACCACGGAAGCGACAGCCGGGGAGGCGTGTGATGGACACAAGCGGAAGCGGAAGCCGAAGCGGAAGCGGAAGCCGAAGCGGCGACCGACCGCAAGGCCGCCGAGGGGGCCGCTGGATCGAGCACTGGGACCCCGAGGACGAGACCTTCTGGCGGGAGACCGGCGAGCGGACGGCCCGCCGCAACCTCCTCTACTCCGTCTTCTCCGAGCACATCGGCTTCTCCATCTGGTCCCTGTGGTCCGTGATGGTGCTGTTCATGGGCCCCGGCTACGGCATCGACCCCGCCGGGAAGTTCTTCCTCATCGCCACCGCCACCGCCGTCGGGGCCCTCGTCCGCATCCCCTACACCTTCGCCGTCGCCCGCTTCGGCGGCCGCAACTGGACCGTCGCCAGCGCCCTGCTCCTGCTCGCGCCCACCGTGGCCGCGCTGGTCGTCATGGAACCCGGCACCCCGTACGGGACCTTCCTCGCCGTCGCCGCGCTCACCGGCGTCGGCGGCGGCAACTTCGCCTCCTCCATGACCAACATCAACGCCTTCTTCCCCCTCCGCAAGAAGGGCTGGGCCCTCGGCCTCAACGCCGGCGGCGGCAACATCGGCGTCCCCGTCGTGCAGCTCGCCGCGCTGCTCGTGATCGCCACCGCCGGCGCCGGACACCCCCGGCTGCTGCTCGCCGCCTACCTCCCGCTGATCGTCGCCGCCGCCGCGCTGGCCCTCCTGCGCATGGACAACCTGGCCCCGGTACGGGGCGACGCGGGCGCCGTCCGGCAGGCCGTCCGGGAGCCGCACACCTGGATCATGGCCCTGCTGTACGTCGGCTGCTTCGGCTCCTTCATCGGCTACGGCTTCGCCTTCGGACTGGTCCTCCAGACCCAGTTCGGCCGCACCCCGCTCCAGGCCGCGTCCTTCACCTTCATCGGCCCGCTGCTCGGCTCGCTCGTCCGGCCCGTCGGCGGGGCCCTCGCCGACCGCTACGGCGGGGCGCGGATCACCCTCGCCGCCTTCGTGGCGATGGCCGCCGCGACCGGAGTCGTCGTACTGGCCTCCGTACGGGAGTCCCTGCCGGTGTTCCTCGTCGGCTTCACCACCCTGTTCGCGCTCAGCGGGCTCGGCAACGGCTCCACGTACAAGATGATCCCCGGCATCTTCCAGGCCCAGGCCCTCGCCCGCGGGCTGCGCGGCGAGGAGGCCGCCGCGCACGGCCGGCGGCTGTCCGGGGCCGCCATGGGCCTGATCGGCGCGGTCGGCGCCCTCGGCGGGCTCGGCATCAACCTGGCCTTCCGCGAGGCCTTCGCGGCCTCCGGGACCGGCACCGCCGCCTTCGTCTCCTTCCTCGGCTTCTACGCCGTGTGCTGCGCCGTCACCTGGGCGGTATACCTCCGCCGGCCCACGGCCCCGCCCACCGGCCCCGAAACGGCGCAGAGCGGGGAGAAGGCGCAGCTCACGGCGGTGTGAGGGAGGTCGCGGGCCCCCACGGCCGGTTAACGGCACCGAAATACGGCGGAACCGAGCCCGACACGACGGGTTGGCAGGCTCGGACGCCGAAGCGGCGAGCCGGACGCCGAAGCGGCGAGCCGGCCGCCGGCGCCGGCTTCGCCAACGGACGTACTGGGCAGCACTGGGCAAGGCAGGTCACACGATGGACGACGCTACGCACGGCCCCCTCGCGGGCTTCACCGTCGGAGTCACCGCCGCGCGGCGCGCGGACGAGCTGATCGCCCTGCTGCGCCGGCGCGGCGCCGCGGTCGTGCACGCCCCCGCCCTGCGGATCGTGCCGCTCGCCGACGACGGCGAACTGATGGCCGCCACCAAGGAACTCGTCGACACCCCGCCGGACGCCGTCGTCGCCACCACCGCCATCGGCTTCCGCGGCTGGATCGAGGCCGCCGACGGCTGGGGCATCGGCGAACGCCTCCTGGAACGGCTGCGCGCCACCGAACTCCTGGCCCGAGGCCCCAAGGTCAAGGGCGCCGTACGGGCCGCCGGACTGGTCGAGGCCTGGTCCCCGCAGTCCGAGTCCCTGGCCGAGGTACTGGACCGGCTGCTCGCCGGCCCCGTCGCCGGCCGGCGCATCGCGCTCCAGCTGCACGGGGAGCCGCTGCCCGGGTTCGTGGAGGCGCTGCGCGACGCCGGTGCGGAGGTGGTGCCCGTGCCCGTCTACCGCTGGATGCCGCCCGAGGACCTCGCACCGCTGGACCGGCTGCTGGACGCGGTGGCCGTCGGCACGGTGGACGCCCTCACCTTCACCTCCGCCCCCGCCGCCGCCTCCCTGCTGTCCCGGGCCGGGGAACGCGGGCTGCGCGAGGCCGTGCTGGAGGCGCTGCGCGGGCCGGTGCTCGCGGCGTGCGTGGGGCCCGTCACGGCGCTGCCGCTGCAGGGGGAGGGGGTGGCGACCGTCCAGCCGGAGCGGTTCCGCCTCGGGCCGCTGGTGCAGCTGCTCTGCCAGGAACTCCCCGGCCGGGCCCGGGTGCTGCCCGTCGCCGGGCACCGGCTGGAGATCCGGGGCCACGCGGCGGTGGTCGACGACGGGCTGCGCCCCGTGCCACCGGCCGGGATGGCCCTGCTGACGGCACTGGCCCGGCGGCCCGGCTGGGTGGTGTCGCGGGCCGACCTGCTGGCCGCGCTGCCGGGTGCCGGGCGCGACGAGCACGCCGTCGAGACGGCGATGGCCCGGCTGCGGGCCGCCCTCGGGGTGCCGAACCTGATCCAGACGGTGGTCAAGCGCGGCTACCGGCTCTCCCTGGACCCCGGTGACGGCGAGGTCTGGAACGGGGCCGGAGGCGTCCGTTAGCGTGCTCGCATGATCATCAACGGGGTGGAGATGAGGGGCCTGGCCGTCGGGGACGCCGCCGGGCTGGCCGACGCGCTGACGCGCAACCGGGCGTACATGGCGCCCTACGAGCCCGAGCGGCCCGAGGCGTTCTACACCGAGGCGGGACAGCGGGCCCGCATCGAGGGCATGCTCGACGAGCGGGACGGCGGGCGGCTGGTCCCGTACGTGTTCACGGAGACGGCGACCGGCGCCGTCGTCGGGGCGATGAACCTCGGCAGCATCGCGCGCGGGCCGCTGTGCAGCGGCGGCGTCGGCTACTGGGTCGACCGGGCCTGGCACGGCAAGGGCCTGGCCACCGCCGGCCTGGAGGAGGTCGTCCGCACGGCCCGCGACGAGCTCGGGCTGCACCGCGTCGAGGCCGGCACCCTGGTCGACAACACCGCCTCCATGCGGGTCCTGGCGAAGGTCGGCTTCACCGAGTTCGGACTCGCCCCCCGCTACCTCCACATCAACGGCGCCTGGCGCGACCACCGCCTCTTCCAGCGCCTCCTGCACGACGACCCGCCGCCCGCGTAGCCCGCGCGGGGGCTTCCGCTTCCCGGTCGGCGACGGCACTCTGGGGAGGCGTCCCACGGCGACGACCGAGGCGGTGACGGGCATGTGGTTCGACTCCGGGCGGGTCTGTCTGGACCTGCTGGCCACCCGGACCCCCCAGGGGGCCGAGGCCATCCACGACGGCGACGAGCTGCGCCTGTGGCTGGTCGGCGCCGGGCTGGTCCCCGACCGGACCCCGCTCGGCCGGCTCGGGCCCGACTGGGTGGAGGCCTTCCGCCGGCTGCGCCGCGACGTCGACCGCCTCGTGCGCGCCGAACTGTCCGGCACCGCCCCGGAGGAGGACGCCCTGGCCCGCGTCAACGCCGCGGCGGCCGGCCCCCCGCCGGGGGTGTGCGCGGTCCGGGACGGGGAGGGGCACCTGGTGCGGGAGCTGTGCGGCGGCGTGGAGTGCGCGGGCCTGCTGGCCACGGTGGCCCGGGACGCGGTGGAACTCCTCACCGACCCCGGCGACCTGGCCCTCCTGCGCACCTGCGGCGGCGACGGCTGCGCCCGCCTCTACCTGGACACCTCCCGCGGCCACCGCCGCCGCTGGTGCAGCAGCGAATCCTGCGGCAACCGCGAACGCGTGGCCCGCCACCGGCGGCGGGTCCGGGGGGCGGTGGGGTAGGGGCGAGGGTTTTCGTCTACGCGGACTCGCGGCGCGGGCCCGCCATCTCCCCCGCGAGGGACCGGGGGCCGGCCGGTGGCTGCCCACCCGCCTCCCCGGGGCTGCGGGCGGAGCGGCGGCTGCCCGGTGCGGCGGGCCGACGGCGAGGCCGCTCGCGGCGGGGGCCGGCTTCCTCCCCCGCGAGGGGCCGGGGGCCGGGCGGTGGCTGCCCACCCGCCTCCCCGGGTGCGGGCCGGTGGGTGGGGGCGGTCTCCCGCCGGGCGGCAGCGGACAGCCGGGCGGAACCGGTGTCCATCAGGGTCCCGGCCGGGCGGTCTCGGAGACGGCTTGGGGGTTTCCCGCCAGTCCCACTGTCCTTCCGGTCCGGGCCGGCCTGTCAAGGGCGCTCCTTCGTCGCGTCGCTACGCGATCGCCTGCGGCGACCCTTGACAGACCAGCCC
>NZ_JBHVUQ010000076.1:0-34212 GCF_042884105.1 Streptomyces sp. NPDC058157 | reverse complement strand
GCCCCCGCGCCGGCCCCCGGCCGCCGGGCGGCGCGCCGCGGGCGGCGGCTGCCCGCCGTGGCCGGGGCGGTGGCCGTGACCCTGCTGGTCTGCGGCGGGGCCGCGTACTACCTGGACGGCCCGGACGAAGGGGCCACCGCATCCGCCGAGGACCAGGTACCGGCGGACGGGGAGCCCGCCGAGCGGCCGTCCCCGTCCCCCACGCCCACCCCCTATCCGGCCGCGTACACGCAGGTCGAGCTGACCGCCCCCGACACCGGCTACGAGTTCGACCTGAAGGCCGGGAAGGTGGTGCCCGCCGACTCCGCCACCTGGTTCCTCGCGCGGGACGCCCAGTCCTTCGTGCCCTCCGAGGAGTCCGACTCCTTCGTCTCCGACGGCAAGGCGCTCACGGTCCCCGCCTGCCTCCACGGCATCGAGACCAAGCCCGTCACCGCCCTGCCCTTCACCGCCCTGGCGGGGGAGCGTCCGTTCTGCGTCCGCAGCCCCGACCGGCGCGAGCTGGCCGTCGTCCGGCTGCGCAAGGCGGCCGCCGCGGGGCCCGTCACGATCGTCGTGGACCAGTACCACCTGGGCTGATCCGAAGGCACCCGCGCGGAACCCATTCCTCCCTCATCCCTTGACTGAATTTTCAGTTAACGCAAGGATGCCGATCAATCCCCGCCCCTTCCTCATCAGGGAGCCCCCATGGAATCGCCCACCACCTCCCGTCGCAGGCTGCTCCAGCTCGGCGCGGCGGCCCTGCCGCTCGCGGCCCTCGGCTCGGCCCTCCCCTCCGCCCTGGCCCGCGCCGCGGGCGCCCCGGCCGGGCTGACCATGCCCGCCGAGACCGACGCCCACGTCCGTACCTACATGGCCTGGCCCGCCCTCTCCCGGGTCTGGGGCAGCAGCGGACTGGCGAACGTGCGCGCCGACATCGCGAACGTGGCCCACACCATCTCCCGCTTCGAGCCGGTCGTGGTGCTGGCCCGCCCCGGCCAGGCCGCCGACGCCCGCTACCAGTGCGGCCGGGGCGCCCGCTACGCCATCGACGTGATCGAGATACCGGTCGACGACCTGTGGATCCGCGACTTCGGCCCCACCTTCCTGGCGGGCCCGGGGGCCGTCGCCGGCGTGGACACCAACTTCAACGGCTGGGGCAAGACGGGCACCACGTACGCCCAGCCCTACGCCAACGACGCCGCGGCCGCCGGCATCCTCCTCGGCGAGTACGCCGTGAACCGGATCCAGGCGGGCTTCACCGGCGAGGGCGGCTCGCTGGAGACCGACGGCGAGGGGACCCTGCTGGCCACCGTCAGCTCCCTGGTGAACCCCAACCGCAACCCGGGCATGACGCAGGAGCAGGTGGAGCAGGAGCTGAAGACGGCGCTCGGCATCCAGAAGGTCATCTGGGCGCCGGGCCTGGCGGGCGCGGACATCACCGACTGCCACATCGACTGCCTGGCCCGCTTCACGGCCCCGGGCAAGGTCATCCTCGACCAGCCCGGACCCGGCACCGACCCCAAGTGGGTCGCGGTCTACGAGGAGACCAAGAAGGTCCTGGCGGCCGCCACCGACGCCCGGGGCCGCCGGTTGGCCGTCACCGAGCTGCCCGGCCCGGACCGCAAGAAGATCACCGGCAGGGGGGACGAGTTCCTGTCGAGCTACACGAACTACTACACCCCGAACGGCGCGGTGATCGCCCCCCGCTTCGGCGACGCCTACGCGGACGGCGTGGCCTACGCCGTCCTGCAGGCCGCCTACCCCGGCCGGGAGGTGGTCCAGGTCGTCATCGACGGCATCGCGAGCGGCGGCGGCGGCATCCACTGCGCCACCCAGTCGCACCCGGCCGTCCCGCCGGCGGTCTGATGGCCGCCGTCCCCCGGCAGGCCCGCCGGTCCGGGGACGGGCCGCGTGCGCCCGTGGCCGAACGCCCCGGTAAGGTGCGGGTCATGGCGTCTCGCAGCACTCAGATCCTCGAAGCGGCCGCCCGGGTGATCGCCCGGCGCGGGGTCCGCGGGCTGCGCGTGGAAGAACTCGCGGCCGAGGCCGGGGTGTCCACGGCCCTGATCTACTACCACTTCAAGGACCGTACCGGGGTCCTGCGCCAGACCCTCGAGTTCATCAACGACCGGGCCGAGCGCTACACCACCGACCGCGACCCGGACGCCCCTCCCCTCACCCCGCGGGAGGAGCTGGACGAGACGCTGCTGCTGGAGCTCCAGGACACCGTGGAGGTCCGGGAGAACAGCTCGGCCTGGGGTGAGCTGCGGGCCAGCGCCGTCTTCGACGAGGTGCTGCGCGAGGACCTCGCCCGGGCCACCCTGGTGTGGGTCCAGGAGGTCGCCGCGCTGCTGGGGCAGGTCCAGCCCATGGCCACCGCCTCCTCGCTCGCCGCGGCCGCCGAACGCCTCACCGCCCTGCTGGAGGGCCTGAGCATGCGCTGGCTCAGCGGCGGGATCCGGATCGGCCACGCGCGCGAGCTGATGCGCGGTGCCATCGACGCCGAGCTGGCCGGACTCCAGCGCTACTGAGGGGTCCCCCCTCGCTCCTCCCCACCCCGGTGGGCCGCCCCGGCCTGCCCGGACGCGACCGCGCGGTCACCGCGTGTCCTGTCCTGCCGTAGGCCGGGGCCTTTCCTCGTCGTAACTCTTGACTGAATTTTCAGTCAGTGCCACAGTTCCTCGCGTCGCCCGGAGTCATCCGCGGGCCGGCGCAATCCAAAGGAATGATCATGAACGTTTCCCGTAGGCGGTGGTCCCCGTGCCGCTGACACCCACCGAACGCGACCGGCTCCTGCTGTTCGGCGCCGCCGAGCTGGCGCGGGCCCGGCGTGCGCGGGGCCTGCGGCTCAACGTCCCGGAGGCCACCGCCCTGATAGCGGACACGGTGTGCGAGGCCGCCCGCGACGGGGTCCGCCTCGCCGAGGCCCTCGCACGCGGCCGCTCCGTCTTGGGCCCCGACGACGTGCTGCCGGGGGTGGTGGACATCGTGACCGAGGTGATGGTCGAGGCCGTCTTCGAGGACGGCACCCGCCTCGCGGCGGTCGGCGACCCCTTCGGGGCGCAGCCCCGGGACGACGGGGCCCCCGGCGCCGTCCTGCCGGGCGCCGACACGGTCGACGAGCCGGAGCCGGTCGTCCACCTGCGGGTGCGCAACACCGCCGCCGTGCCGGTGAGCGTGACCTCCCACTTCCACTTCTTCGAGGCGAACCCCCGCCTCGACTTCGACCGGGCCGCGGCCTACGGCATGCGGCTGTGCGTCCCCGCCGGCTCCTCCGTGCGCTTCGACTCCGGCGCCGTCGTCGAGGTCGGCCTGGTCCCGATCGGCGGCGCGCGGATCGCGATCGGCTTCGCCGGACTGGTCGACGGCCCCCTCGACGCCCCCGGCGCCAAGGCGGAGGCCCTGGTCCGCGCCGCCGCCTGCGGCTACCTCGGTGCGGTGGCCCCGGAAGGGAGTGCGGCATGAGCAGGCCGTCCCGCCACAGCGACCACTGCGCCCCCGGCAGCCGGCACATCGACCCGTACGAATACGCCACGGTGCACGGCCCCCGCGCGGGGGACCGGGTCCGGCTCGGCGACTCGGGGCTCGTCGTCCGGGTGGAGTCGGACGCGCAGAAGCCCGGTGACGAGTTCCTGGCCGGTTTCGGCAAGACCGCCCGCGACGGCCTGCACCTCAAGGCCGCCGCCGTCCGCGAGACCTGCGACGCGGTGATCACCAACGTCCTGGTCATCGACGCCGTCCTCGGGATCCGCAAGGTCTCCATCGGCATCCGCGAGGGCCGCATCCACGCGATCGGCCGGGCCGGCAACCCGGACACCCTCGACGGGGTCGACGTCGTCATCGGAACCGGCACGACGATGATCTCGGGCGAGGGCCTGATCGCCACGGCGGGCGCGGTCGACACCCACGTCCACCTGCTCTCCCCGCGGATCATGGAGGCCTCGCTCGCCAGCGGCGTCACCACGATCATCGGCCAGGAGATCGGGCCCGCCTGGGGCGTCGGTGTGAACTCGCCCTGGGCGCTCAAGCACGCCTTCAACGCGTTCGACGCCTGGCCGGTGAACATCGGCTTCCTCGCCCGCGGCTCCTCCTCGGACGCCGCGCCCCTGGTGGAGGCCCTGGCCGAGGGCGGCGCCTGCGGGTTCAAGGTGCACGAGGACATGGGCGCCCACACCCGGGCCCTGGACACCGCCCTGCGCGTGGCGGAGGAGCACGACGTGCAGGTGGCCCTGCACAGCGACGGCCTCAACGAGTGCCTCTCCGTCGAGGACACCCTGCGTGTCCTGGAGGGCCGCACGATCCACGCGTTCCACATCGAGGGCTGCGGGGGCGGACACGTCCCCAACGTGCTGAAGATGGCGGGCGTGCCGAACGTGATCGGCTCCTCCACCAACCCGACCCTGCCCTTCGGCCGGGACGCGGTCGCCGAGCACTACGGCATGATCGTCTCCGTCCACGCGCTGAAGACGGACCTGCCGGGCGACGCCGCCATGGCCCGCGACCGGATCCGCGCCGGGACGATGGGGGCCGAGGACGTCCTGCACGACCTGGGCGCCATCGCGATCACCTCCTCCGACGCCCAGGGCATGGGCCGCGCCGGCGAGACCATCCGCCGGACCTTCGCCATGGCGGGGAAGATGAAGGCCGAGCTCGGCCCGATGGAGGGGGACGCCGAGGGCGACGACAACGCCCGCGTCCTGCGCTACATGGCCAAGCTGACGATCAACCCGGCCATCGCCCACGGCCTGGCCCACGAGATCGGCTCCATCGAGGTCGGCAAGCTCGCCGACATCGTGCTCTGGCGGCCGCCGTTCTTCGGTGCCAAGCCGCAGATGGTGCTCAAGTCCGGCTTCCCGGCGTACGGGGTCACGGGCGATCCGAACGCGGCCACGGACTGCTGCGAACCCCTGGTCCTGGGGCCCCTGTTCGGCGCCCACGGCGCCGCCCCCGCCGATCTGTCCGTCGCCTTCGTCAGCCGCGCCGCCGCCGAGTCAGGTTCCTTCGGCGCCCCGTACGACGCCCTGGGCACCCGGCGCCGCAGGGTGGCCGTCCGCGGCACCCGGGGGATCGGACCCGGGAGCATGATCGGCAACGCCCGCCTGGGAGACGTCGACGTGGACCCGCGCAGCGGCCTCGTCACCCTCGACGGGGAGCCCCTGCGCTCCGAGCCGGCGGACCGGGTCTCCCTCAACCGGCTCTACTTCCTCTGAGGTCGGCCGACGCCCCCGCTTCATCACGATTCCGCTCTTGACTGAAATTTCAGTTCGGTGGAAGACTCCGCCGACCAATGGAAATGAGACACCTGATGGCTGAATACCGTATGCCCGCCGAGTGGTCCGCACACGACGGCTGCCTGATGGCCTGGCCCGTCCGAGAGGACCTGTGGGGCAGCGTCCTGGCCGACGTCAAGGAGGAGTACGCGGCCGTCGCCCGCGCGATCTCCGCCTTCGAGCCCGTCACCATGGTCGCCCCGCCCGGGTTCGCCGAGGACGCCCGCAGCCACTGCGGGGACGGCGTCACCGTCATCGAGGTGCCGCAGGACGACTCCTGGTTCCGCGACTCCGCCCCGCTGTTCGTCCTCGACGGGGACGGCCGCCGCGCCGGCGTGGACTTCCGCTTCAACGCCTGGGGCGGCAAGCACCACCCCTTCGACTCCGACGACCGGATCAGCGCCCTGCTGCTGGAGCACCTCGGGGTCGACCGGATCCACTCCGAGATGATCCTGGAGGGCGGGGCCCTCACCGTCGACGGCGAGGGCACGCTGATCACCACCGAGCAGTGCCTCCTGCACCCCAACCGCAACCCCGGCATGACCCGCGAGGAGATCGAGGACGAGCTGAAGGCCCGCCTCGGCATCACCAAGGTCATCTGGCTGCCCTACGGCGGCCTGCGCGACACCGAGACCGACGGCCACGTGGACGGGGTCTGCGCCTTCGCCGCGCCCGGCACCGTCGTCATCTCCCTGCCCTCGGACCCCACCCACCCCGACTACGCCCGGATGCGCGCCAACCGCGCCGTCCTGGAGGCCGTCACCGACGCCCGGGGCCGCCGCCTGGAGATCATCGAGATCCCGCAGACCGCGTTCACCGACCTCGCCGACGGCGAGATCGAGGTGTCCTACATGAACTACTACATCGCCAACGGCGGCGTCGTGGTCCCGGTGGCCGGGGTGCCCCAGGACGAGGACGCCCTCGCCGTCATCGCCTCGGCCCACCCCGGCCGCAAGGTCGTCGGCGTCCGCGCGCTCGCCATCGCCTTCGGCGGCGGCGGGGTCCACTGCATCACCCAGCAGATCCCCTCCGTGCCCGCCGCCGGCTGATCCCCGGCCCTGCCGCTCCAGGCGGACCGCCCGCCCCGGCGGTCCGCCCGCTCCTCCCCCCAACCCTCACGGACAGAGAGCGCGACGATGACCACCTCCCCACCCCGGACGAGCAGACGCCCCCGCATCCGCCTGCGGACCGCAGCCGCGGTCACCGCCGTCCTGACCTCCTGCGCCCTCCTCGCGGCCTGCTCCGGCCCGCCCAAGGACCAGGCCGCCGGGGGCGTCACCGACGTCAAGCTGTCGCCCTCCACCCCGGAGGCGCGCGGCGAGATCGACTCCTTCACCTGGGCCGTCTACGCCGAACCGCCCACCCTCGACTACACGGCGGCCTTCGACTACCCCCAGAACACCGTGCTCTCCAACGTGTGCGAGAGCCTCATGCGCTGGACCCCCTCGCTCACCACCGAGCCAGGTCTGGCCCGGCAGGCGACCAACCCCGACCCCACCACCTGGGTCTACGACCTGCGCCCCGGCGTCCGCTTCCACGACGGCCGGGAGATGACCGCCGACGACGCCGTCTTCAGCCTCGCCCGGCAGATGGACCCCCAGAACGCCGCCGCCTGGGCCCAGGTCTTCCAGAACGTCGCCTCGATCACCAAGACCGGCCCGCTCCAGGTCACCGTCAAGCTCAAGAAGCCCGACTCCCAGTTCCCCCAGTACATGGCCACCGCCGCCGGAGTCGTGGCGTCCAAGGCCACCGTCGAGGCCGCCGGCAAGGACTACGGCACCACCGGGGACCTCGGCTGCACCGGCCCGTTCAAGCTCGGCACCTGGACCAAGGGCCAGTCCATCGAGCTGGACCGCTTCGACGGCTACCGCGGCACCAAGGCCAAGTCCAAGAAGGCCGTCTTCCGCATCCTCACCGACCCCTCCGCCCGCACCAACGCCCTGCTCAGCGGCGAGGCCGACGGCGGCTACCTGATCCCCACCGAGAGCTACGCCCGGCTGCGCGACAGCGGGGCCGGCAAGCTGTACTTCGGCGAGGGCCTCAGCACGGTCAACGTCAACATCACCAACATGAAGGGCCCCCTCGGCGACGTCCGCGTCCGCCGGGCCCTGTCCCTGGCCCTGGACCGCACCGGCTTCGTCAAGGCCGGACTCGGCGGCGCGGGCACCGCCACCAACTCCCTCACCACCCACGCCGCCTGGGCCGCCGCCCCCGAGCGCACCCTGAAGACCGCCTTCGACGGCCTGCCGCCCACCGGCCAGGACATCGAGAAGGCCAAGGCCCTGGTCAAGGAGGCGGGCGCCACCGGCAAGACCCTCACCGTCGCCACCAGCTCCATCGGCCAGGACGTCTCCCTCCTCGCCACCGCCGTCCAGGCGGCCGGCACGCAGATCGGCCTGGACATCCGGCTGAAGACGATCGCCCCGAACGCCTTCACCGCCCTGTTCACCGACCCCCAGGCGCGCGAGGGCATCGACATGTTCCCGCTCACCTACTACGACTCGATCACCGACCCGCTCGACCTGCTGGTCAACTTCAAGACCGGCGCCTACCTCAACTTCGGCGGCTACAGCGACCCGGAGTACGACCGCCTCGTCGACCAGGCCACCGCCGTCTACCCGGCGGAGGAGCGCCTTGACATCGCCGCCAAGCTCCAGCACCAGGCGTCCGAACAGCTGCTGTGGATCCCCGTCGCCGAATGGCCCACCGCCCTGTTCATGAACAAGCGGATCACCGGCGCCCCCACCACCATCTCGTACATGTACTACCCGTGGGCCGCCGACGTGGGGGCCGCGCAGTGAGCTTCCTCAGGTTCGCCGTACGACGGGTGGCGGAGATGGCCGCCACCCTGCTCGTCGCCTCGTTCGTCGTCTTCGGGGCCCTGTACCTGGCCCCGGGCAACCCGGCGAGCTTCCTGCTCGCCGGCCGCTCCGCCTCCCCGGAGGCCCTCGCGGCGATCAACGCCCAGTACCACCTGGACGACCCCTTCCTCGTCCGCTACCTGCGCTGGCTGGGCGACGTGCTCCACGGGGACTTCGGCCGGTCCATCACCTACCGCACCGACGTCTCGCGCCTGCTCGCCGACCGGCTGCCCACCACCCTGGTCCTGATCGCGATGTCGCTCGTCGTGGTCGTCGCCGTCGGCCTGCTCCTCGGCCGGATCGCCGCCGTTCGCGGCGGGGCCACCGACTCGGCCATCCTCGTCACCACCACCTTCGCCGTCGGCACCCCGTCCTTCGTCGCGGCGGTCCTCCTCCAGGGCCTGTTCGCCGTCAACCTCGGCTGGTTCCCCAGCAGCGGCACCGGCGAAGGCGGCTTCGGCGACCTCCTGTGGCACCTCGTCCTGCCCTCGGTCGCCCTCGCGCTGTACCTGATCGGCATGCTCGCCCGGGTCACCCGCTCCGCCATGCTCGAAGCCCTCGACAGCGAGCACGTCACCGTCGCCCGCAGCCGCGGCGTCCCCGAGCGCCAGGTCATCCGGCGGCACGTCTTCCGCAACTCGCTGGGCACCGTCCTGACCACCGGCGGCCTGATCGTCTCCACCCTGCTGGTGTGCACCATCCTCGTGGAGACCGCCTTCAGCGTCGGCGGCATCGGACAGCTCCTCGAACTGTCCACCACCACCAAGGACTTCCCGACCGTCCAGGCCATCTCGCTGATCATCGTCGCCCTCTTCATGACCGTGAACCTGCTCGTGGACCTGGCCCTGCCCCTCGTCGACCCCCGGGTCACCCTCGGATCCAGGAGGGCCGCCACATGACCGCCGTACTGACCCGCAGACCGGGCCTGGCCCGGCTCCGCGCGGCAGGCTCCCCGCTCCACCTGGCCTGCCTGGCGTTCGTCGCCCTCGTCGTCCTCGCCGCCCTGCTCGCACCCTGGCTCGCCCCGCACGACCCCAACACGGTCGACCTCGGCGACGCCCTCGCCGCGCCCACCGCCGGCCACCCCTTCGGCGTGGACGCCGCCGGCCGCGACACCCTCTCCCGGCTGCTGCTCGGCGCCCGGACCTCCCTGCTCGGCCCGCTGGGCGTGGTCGTCTTCTCCACCGTCGCCGGCATCGCCATCGGCACGGCCGCCGCCTGGCGCGGCGGCTGGCTCGACTCCGTCCTCTCCCGCAGCACCGAGCTGGTCTTCGCCTTCCCCGGCATGCTGCTCGCCATCCTGATCATCTCCGTCTACGGCGAGGGGCTGCTCGCCCCGGTCCTCGCCCTGGCGGTGGCCTACACCCCCTACGTCAGCCGCCTCACCCGCTCCCTGGTCCTGGCCGAACGGGCCCGGCCGTACGTCAGCGCCTACCAGGTCCAGGGCCACTCCGCCCTCCAGATCTGCCTGCGCCACGTCCTGCCGAACATCGCCCCCGTCGTCCTCGCCCAGTCCGCCATCAACTTCGGCTACGCCCTCATGGACCTCGCCGGCCTGTCCTTCCTCGGACTCGGCGTCCCGGCCCTCACCCCCGACTGGGGCCGCATGGTCTTCGACGGCCAGACCGCCATCCAGCACGGCTACCCGCTGTCCGCGATCCTGCCCTGTGCCGTGATCGTGCTGACCGTGGTCGCCTTCAACGTGGTGGGCGAGCGCTGGGCGGACCGCGTCGCCAGGAGAGACCGATGAGAACACCGAACACCTCCGGCCCCGCCCTCGACATCCAGGGGCTGCGGATCAGCCTCCCCGGCACCGCCCGGCCCGTCCTCGACGGGGTCGACCTCACCGTCGGCGCGGGCGAGACCGTCGCCCTCGTCGGCGAGTCCGGCTCGGGCAAGTCCCTCACCTCCCGCAGCGCGCTGCGGCTGCTGCCGCCCCGCGCCACCGTCGAGGGGAGCGTCCGGGTCGCCGGCCGGGACGTCCTCACCCTGGACGCCGCCGGGCTGCGCGCCGTACGGGCCGGCACGGCGGCCATGGTCTTCCAGGACCCCCGCGCCGCCGTCAACCCGCTGCGCCGGATCGGCGACTTCCTCACCGAGAGCGTCACCCTCACCGGGGCCATGGGCCGTGACGCGGCCACCGCGCGGGCCGCCGAACTCCTGCGGGCCGTCGGCCTGGACGAGTCCGTCCTGCGCAAGTACCCCGGCCAGGTCTCCGGCGGCATGCTCCAACGGGTCGTCATCGCCGCCGCCCTCATGGGCGACCCGGCGCTGCTGCTGGCCGACGAACCCACCACCGCGCTCGACGTCACCAGCCAGGCCGAGGTCATCTCCCTGCTGGCCGCCCTGCGCGAACGCTTCGGCACCGGCCTGCTGTTCGTCACCCACGACCTCGACCTCGCCGCCGCCATCAGCGACCGGGTCTACGTCATGTACGCCGGCCGGATCGCCGAGACCGGCCCCGCCGAGGCCCTCTTCGCGGGCCCCCGGCACCCCTACACGGCGGCCCTCCTCGCCTCCACCCCGCGCATGGACGGCCCCCGGGGCCGTCTCGCCGCCATCGCCGGCCAGCCGCCGGACCTGCGCCAGGAACTGCCCGGCTGCGCCTTCGCCGCCCGCTGCCCGCTCGCCACGGAGGTCTGTGACCAGCGGGCCCCGCAGCCCGCCGCCGCCCCGGGGCGGCCGGAGCACCTGGCCGCCTGCCACCACAGCGACCGGCTCGAAGGGAGCGCCGTCGATGCCCGATGACCTGGACGCCGTGCGGAACACGGGAAACGTACTGGAGGTCAGGGGACTGAGCCGCTCCTACGGGGCCGTGCGCGCCGTGGACGACGTGTCCTTCGGCCTGCCGGCCGGCGGCTCGCTGGGGATCGTGGGGGAGTCGGGTTCCGGCAAGACCACCACCGCCCGGATCATCGTCGGCCTGGAACGGGCCGACGGCGGAGAGGTCCTGGTCGGCGGCCGGTCCAGGACCGCCCGGGGCGGCGGAGGCGGCAGGGCCGCACGGCTGGCCCGCGCCCGGGAGGTGCAGATGGTCTTCCAGGACCCCTACCTCTCCCTGGACCCCCGCACCAGCGTCGAGGCGGCCCTGCGCGAACCCCTGCGCCTGCACTTCCCCGGCCGCGACCACACCCGGCGGGTCCGCGAGCTGCTCGACCAGGTCGGCCTCGGCACCCGGGCTGCCGACGCCCTGCCCCGGCAGCTGTCCGGCGGTCAGCGCCAGCGCGTGGCCATCGCCCGGGCCCTGGCCGTCGAACCGGCCGTGCTCGTCCTGGACGAGGCCGTCGCGGCGCTCGACGTCTCCGTACAGGCGCAGATCCTCAACCTGCTCGCCGACATCAGGGAGCAGACCCGGATCGGGTACCTCTTCATCACCCACGACCTCGGCGTCGTACGGTGCGTCACCGACGAGATCGTCGTGATGCGCCGGGGCCGCATCGTCGAGGCGGGGACCACGGCCGAGGTGCTCGCGGCGCCCGGGCACGCGTACACCCGGCTGCTCCTGGAGTCGGTCCCGCGCCCGGGCTGGGACCCGGAGGCGATCGCCGCGGCCCGCAGGGCCCTCTAGCCGGGGGAGCGGGGGAGCGGGGGAGCAGGGGGAACCGGGGGAACCGGGGGACGGGGGGCTCAGGCGCCGGCGGCGAGCGTGCGGATCAGTGTCCGCAGGACCGGCTCGCCGCCGTCGCCCGGGACGGCCCCCGCGTCGGCCCCCGTGCCCTCCGTGCCCCCCATGGACTCCATGGCCGCCAGGCCGTCCACCGCGGCGGCCACCGCCAGGCCCAGCGGACGGGGGTCCAGGCCCCCGCCGCGCTCGTCGGCCAGCACCTGGAACAGGGCGACGAAACAGGCGCGCCAGCGCCGGTACTCGGCTTCCAGCCCCTCCCGCACCCGCACGTCGTTCAGGGCGTGCCAGTGCAGTGCGGAGTGGAGGTGGGAGAGCTCCGCGCCCTCGGGCCGGCCCAGCAGCTCCACCACCCGCTCCGCGCGCTCCGCGAACGTGCCGGGGCCGGACACCGCCTCCTCCAGCGGGCTGATCCACTCCGGGTGGATGTCGGTGATCACCGCCAGGATCAGCTCGGTCCGGTCCTGGAAGTGGTAGTGGCACATCCCGTGCGAAACCCCGCTCAGCGCGGCCACGTTGCGGGTGGTGAACCGTTCGCTCAGCTCGCCCGCCAGCAGGGTCCGCGCGGCGGCGACCAGGCGTGCCCGGGTCTGTTCGCCCTTGGCCGAGACCCGCGGCCGGGCGGCCCGTGCGGGCGGGCCGGAGGGGAGCTCGGAGTGCTGTGCGGAAGCCGACATGGGCGTCACTCTAACCAGGCTCCACCGCGCCACCTGGGGTTTTCCCCGATCTGCCGGAAGAACCCTGTCGGAACTATTGACCGAGCGCTTGGCCAGTTCTAGCTTTCCGGCCAACCCCACTTTCCGCGTGGGCAGTTGGAGCATCGGAGGAACCCTCATGAACGACCACGTGGTGAACCGGCCCGAGGGCGCGGCCATGGGCAGACGCAGATTCCTGACGGCGGCCGCCGCCACGGGAATCGCGGCCGCCGCGGGCCTCGCGGCGTCCGAGGGCCTGGCCCGGGCCGCCTCCGCGCCCCGCCCGGCCGCGGCGGGCACGTTCCGCGTACCGGCCGAGGACGTCCGCCACACCCGCACCTGGATGGCCTTCCCGGACAGCAGCTCCATCTGGGGCAGCACGCTCTCCGGGGTCCAGGCGGACATCGCGCTCATCGCCCGGACCATCGCCAAGTACGAACCCGTCTACCTCTGCGCCAACTCCGCGAGCGCCGCCAAGGCCCGCTCCCTGGCCGGTCCGACCGTCACCGTGATCACCTCGATCCCGGTCGACGACTGCTGGATGCGCGACAGCGGCCCGGTCTTCCGCACCGACGGCGCCGGCGGCCTCGACGCCGTCGGCCTGAACTTCAACGGCTGGGGCAACAAGCAGACCCACGCCCGCGACGCCCTGGTCGCCGGCCGGATCGCCGCCTACGCGGGGGTCCCCTTCACCGCCGCCGGGGTGGTCGGCGAGGGCGGCGCGGTCGAACAGGACGGCGCCGGCACCCTGATGGCCACCCGCAGCAGCCTCGTCAACAAGAACCGCAACCCGGGCGCCTCCCAGGCGCAGATCGAGGCGGCCCTGCGCACCGCCTACGGGGCCTCCAAGGTCATCTGGTTCGACGGCGTGGTCGGCCAGGACATCACCGACGACCACGTGGACGCGACCTCCCGCTTCCTCGCCTCCGGCCGGGCCGTGGTCCAGATGCCGCTGTCCACGGACACGGACGCCTACGCCAAGGACGCCCGCCAGCAGTACCAGGTCCTGTCCGCCGCCACGGCCGCCGACGGCACGCGCATGGCCGTCGACCAGATCCAGGGTCCCGACTACAACAAGATCCGCTCGACGAACCGGGACTTCCTCGCCTCGTACGCCAACTACTACCTCTGCAACGGCGCCGTGATCTCGGCCCACTTCGGCGACACCCGCGCCGACGCGGCCGCCCGGGCCACCCTCGCCCGCCTCTACCCGGACCGCACCGTCGAGCAGCTGAACATCGACCGCCTCGGAACGGGCGGTGGCGGCATCCACTGCGTCACCCAGCAGCAGCCCGTCCCGTAGCGCACCCGGCGGCCCAGGCGCCCGCCGGGCGTCCGGTGGCAGTCCCCGGCCACCGGCCGTCCGGCATGCGTCCGTCCGGGGTACCCGGTAGCGTCGAAGACGCAGGTTCCACCCGACCGCCGGGCGCCGCCCGCCACGGGCAGCCGCGGATCCCGGCCGAGGAACGGGATCCCATGGCCAAGCACACCCGTCACGCGGCCGCCGCCGCGGCCGCCCTGCTCTGCCTGACGGCGGTCGCGGCGTCACCGGCCGGCCGGACCCCCACCCCGGCGGCACCGGCGCGGTTCGTGCCCGGTCCCTGCCCCAAGACGGCCGAGCCGGTCCCCGAGCTGGCCAAGGCGCGCTGCGGACTCCTGGAGGTCCCCGAGAACCGGGCCCGCCCCGGCGGCCGGACCCTCAAGCTGGCCGCGGCGGTCATCCCGGCCGCATCGGCGAAGCCCGCCGCGGAGCCGGTGGTCTTCATGGCGGGCGGCCCCGGCGGCGAGACCTTCGACGACATCCCGTTCCTGACCGCGTCGGGCGTGAACCGGGACCACGACCTGATCATCATGGCGCAGCGGGGCAACCGCTACGACCAGCCGAACCTCGCCTGCCCCGAGGTGGACCGCTTCAACGCCCGCTACGTGGGCCTCGGTTACGACTCGGCGCAGGCGAAGACCCAGATGCTGGAAGCCTTCAGGCAGTGCCGCGACCGGCTGGCGGCCGACGGCACCGACCTCGGGGCCTACAACACCGTCGAGAACGCGGCCGACTTCGCCGACCTGCGCACGGCCCTCGGCATCGCGCGGTGGAACGTCTACGGCTACTCCTACGGCACCAACCTCGCCCTCACGCTCCTGCGCACCCACCCCGAGGGGATCCGCGCGGTGGCGATCGACTCGGTCACGCCCCCGCAGACCGTGGTCCTGCCCTGGGGCTGGCCCAGCGCACAGGAGGGCATCGGCGCCATCCTCGACGCCTGCGCGGCCCAGCCGGCCTGCAAGAGCCGCTACCCGGACCTCCGCAAGACCCTGGACGAGCAGGTCGCCAGGCTGGAGGCCAAGCCGCTGACGCTGACCGCCCGGCCGCCGAAGGGCGGGGCCCCGGTGAAGGTGGTCCTCGACGGGGGCGCCCTGCTCAACGTGCTCGTCGCCAACACGATCAAGCCGGTCGACGTCCCGGCGGCGATCGACGAGCTGGCCCACGGGAACCCGGAGCGCTTCGCCCGGGCCCGGGCCGTCGACGCCGTCCCGGCGACCGGCATGACCGCGCACGGACTGACCGAGTCGGTGGCCTGCGCCGAATGGACGCCGGGGGTTTCGGAATCCGACGTCCTGAACGCGGGCCGCAAGGCCTTCCCGGGCTGGCCGGACACCGTCCTGGCCCAGACACCGCAACTGCCCTTCCAGTTCGACGTGTGCCGGACCTGGAACGTTCCCGACCGTGCCGCGCAGCAGCGGGTGGCCGCCGTGAGCTCCGTACCCGTCCTCCTCCTCTCCGGGACCTTCGACCAGAAGACCGGCTCGGAGTTCGCGAAGGACGCCGCCCGCACGCTGTCCCGTTCGACCTCCGTGAAGATCCCCGGCGTCACCCACTGGGTGGTACCCCAGTCACCCTGCGCGGCGAAAGTGCTGGCTTCGTTCCTCGCCCGCCCCACCGCCCCCGACACCGGCTGCGCGGCCGGCCTGAAGCCGGCTCCGTTCACCATCACCCCGAAGTGACCGGGAGGACCGATGACCCGCACTCACGCGTCCCGCCCCCGTCGCACCGCACGACGGCCGCACGCCCCCTCCGCCGGGCTGGCGGCGGCCGGCCTGCTCCTCACCGGCCTGTTCGGCGCGCCCGTCCAGGCGTACGGCGCCGCGACACCGGGCCCGGCGGCCCCGCTCGGCACGGTCGCCGGGACGGCCGGCGACGCCCGCTACACACCGGGCGCCTGCCCCAGGACACCCGAGCCGATCGCCGAGCTCGACGGGGCCCGCTGCGGGACCCTCACCGTGCCCGAGAACAGGACCAAGCCGAACAGCCGGAAGATCACGCTCGGGGTGGCGATCGTGCCCGCACTCGCCGTCAAGCCCCAGCCCGACCCCGTCGTCTGGCTCGCCGGAGGCCCCGGGGACGACGCCGTCGGCGAGGCCAAGATGGCCGTCGACGGCGGCCTGAACCGCGACCGCGACGTGATCTTCATGTCCCAGCGCGGCACGTACTCGGCCGACCCGGCGCTCACCTGCCCGAACATCGACGAGTTCAACGCCCGCGCGACCGGACTCGCCTCCGACTCGCCCGAGACCGAACGCCTCCACGTCCAGGCCACGAAGGCCTGCCGCGACCGGCTGACCGGCCTCGGGGCCGACCTCGGCGCCTACAACGACACCGAAAGCTCCGCCGACCTCGCCGACCTGCGCACCGCGCTCGGCGTCCCGCAGTGGAACCTCTACGGCATCTCCTACGGCACCCAGCTGGCGCTCGTCACCATGCGCCTGCACCCGCAGGGAATCCGGTCGGTCGGCATCGACGGCATCCTGCCGCCCTCCACGGCAGGCGAGGCCCTGACCTGGAGCGCCGCCAAGCAGGGCTTCGACGGCCTGTTCAAGGCCTGCGCCCAGCAGCCCGCCTGCAACGACCGCTACCCGAACCTGCCGGCCACCTTCGAACGCCTCGTGCGCGAACTCCAGGCCAAGCCGGTCACCACCACCGTCACCCTGCCCGACACCCACAAGAAGGTGAAGGTGGTCCTGGACGGCACGGCCCTGGTGACCTGGCTGACCTCCGCCACCCACGTCGCGACCCAGGTGCCCCGGGCCCTCGACGAGCTGGACCACGGCAAGCCCCAGCGGATCGCCCAGCAGTGGTCGGTCGGCAAGTACGCCCCCCAGGCCGTCGGCCGGACCTCCCACGGGCTGGTCTACGGCGTCTTCTGCAGCGAGTGGACCCCGTACGAGGCCAAGGACGCGGCCGTGCGCGGCGGCGAGGAGGCCTTCCCGGACTTCCCGCGCTCCGTCCAGTCCCAGTCCCCGCAGCTGGCCTACCTCCACCAGGACTGCGACGCCTGGAACGTCCCCGCCGCCCCCCGCTCCATCAGGGACGTCACCACGAGCGACATCCCCACCCTGGCCATCTCGGGCGGCTTCGACTCCCAGACCGGAGCGGCCAACGGCCCGTACGTCGCCCGCACCCTGAGCCGGGCCACCGTCGTCACCGTCCCGTACGAGCCGCACGTGGTCTTCGCGACCTCGAAGTGCGCCCAGACCATCGCCGTCTCCTTCTTCGACACCCCGACGGCCCCCGACACCCGATGCCTCAAGGGCCTCCAGCCCCCGGCCTTCGACACCGCCCCCTGACCCGCCGGCGCCGGAACCGTCCTGAGTGACGTCGGACCACATGGCGGAACGCATGCTTGACCGATCAACCTGCGGCGACGTAGCTTCGGGCCGAACGACTCGTGAGCTCAGGGAAGGAGGCGACGTCGCATGCCGACCGTCTCCGCGCCGCTGCGCCCCGCCCACGAGGTCGCCTGGGCCCCCGGCCGTGTAGCCCACGGCTGCTGAACGGCCCCTCCCTCCCGGTGCGCCCGATCGCGGCCCCGGGCCCCCTTCTCCCCACACACCGCCTGCGGTACGCCGACGCGTGCCGACGTGCGCTCCCCGGGCTCCCCGACGCCCGGTCCTTCGAGCTGCGCCACCGAAAGAGAAAGCTCCTGAAATATGGCGACGAGTACACCCACACCCTTTATCACGGTCAACGGGAAGGACACCCCGCTCGCACCGGCCGCCCCCCACACCACGGCCCTGGACTTCCTGCGTGAGCGCGGGCTGACCGGCACCAAGGAGGGCTGCGCCGAGGGCGAATGCGGGGCCTGCTCGGTCCTGGTGGCCCGGCCCGGTGTCGACAAGCCCACCGACTGGGTGGCCGTCAACGCCTGCCTGGTCCCGGCCGCGGCCCTCGACGGCCAGGAGGTGATCACCTCCGAGGGCCTCGCCACCCCCGGCGAGCCCGGCACCGCGCCCGCCCTGCACCCCGTGCAGGAGGAGATGGCGGTTCGCGGCGGCTCGCAATGCGGCTACTGCACCCCGGGGTTCGTGTGCAGCATGGCCGCCGAGTACTACCGTCCCGGCCGCTGCGCCCACGCCACCCCGGCCGAGGACGCCGACACCGGGCACGGCCCCGACCACGGCCACGGCGACCACGACCACGGCGACCCCAAGCACGGCGACCCCGAGCACGGCCCGAACGGCTTCGACCTGCACGCGCTGAGCGGGAACCTGTGCCGCTGCACCGGCTACCGCCCCATCCGCGACGCCGCGTTCGCCGTGGGCGCACCCGCCGCGGACGACCCGCTCGCCCGGCGCCGCGAGCAGTCCCCGCCCGCACCGGCCGCCACCGCCTACACCCGCGACGACAGCAGCTTCCTGCGGCCGGGCACCCTCGCCGAAGCACTGGAGCTGCTGCGCGAGCGGCCCGGGGCGGTCGTCGTCGCCGGCAGCACCGACTGGGGCGTCGAGGTCAACATCCGCTCCCGCCGGGCCCCTTGCGTCATCGCCGTCGACCGGCTGCCCGAACTGCGCACCCTGCACCTCGGATCCGACCACGTCGAGATCGGTGCCGCGCAGACCCTCACCGAGATCGAACGCCGCCTCGAGGGCGCCGTGCCCCTCCTGGCCGAACTCTTCCCCCAGTTCGCCTCGCGCCTCATCCGCAACAGCGCCACCCTCGGCGGCAACCTCGGCACCGGCTCGCCCATCGGCGACAGTCCGCCGGTCCTGCTCGCCCTGGAGGCGTCGGTGGTCCTCGCCGGCGCCGACGGGGAACGCGAAGTCCCCCTCGGCGACTACTTCACCGGCTACCGGCAGAGCGTGCGCCGCCCCGGCGAGCTGATCCGCGCCGTACGCGTCCCGCTGCCGCTGTCGCCCGTCACGGCCTTCCACAAGATCGCCAAGCGGCGGTTCGACGACATCTCCAGCGTCGCCGTCGCCTTCGCCCTCGACATCCAGGACGGCACCGTCCGCAAGGCGCGCATCGGCCTCGGCGGCGTCGCCGCCACCCCGATCCGCGCCCTCGCCACCGAGGCCGCCCTGGAGGGCAGGGCCTGGACCGCCGAGACCGCCGAGGCCGCGGCCGAGGTGCTGCGGTCCCAGGGCACCCCCATGGACGACCACCGCGCCAGCGCCGGGTACCGCTCCGCGATGCTCGGCCAGAGCCTTCTCAAGCTGTACGCCCAGACCACCGAGGCGGTGTCTTCGTGAGCCAGTTGTCCCAGCGACCCGAGAAGCCCGCCGTCGGACTTCCCCTGCCGCACGAGAGCGCGAGCCTGCACGTCACCGGCGCCGCCCTCTACACCGACGACCTGATCCACCGCACCAAGGACGTCCTGCACGCCCACCCGGTCCAGGTGATGAAGGCCCACGGCAGGATCACCGCCCTGCGCACCGGGGCCGCGCTCGCCCTGCCGGGCGTGGTCCGCGTCCTGACCGCCGCCGACGTGCCCGGCGTCAACGACGCCGGCATGAAGCACGACGAACCCCTCTTCCCCGACACGGTCATGTTCCACGGCCACGCCGTCGCCTGGGTGCTCGGCGAGACCCTGGAGGCGGCCCGGCTCGGTGCGGCGGCCGTCGAAGTGGAACTCGACGAACAGCCCTCGATCGTCACGCTGTCGGAGGCGATCGCCGCCGAGAGCTTCCACGGCGCCCGGCCCATGATGCTGGCCGGCGACGTCGACGCCGGGTTCGCCGACTCCGTCCACGTGTTCACCGGCGAGTTCCAGTTCTCCGAGCAGGAGCACTTCTACCTCGAGACCCATGCGGCGCTGGCCCACATCGACGAGTCCGGGCAGGTCTTCGTCCAGAGCAGCACCCAGCACCCCTCCGAGACCCAGGAGATCGTCGCCCACGTCCTCGGCCTGCACAGCCACGAGGTGACCGTGCAGTGCCTGCGCATGGGCGGCGGCTTCGGCGGCAAGGAGATGCAGCCGCACGGATTCGCGGCCGTGGCCGCCCTCGGCGCCCAGCTCACCGGCCGGCCCGTGCGCGTACGCCTGAACCGGACCCAGGACCTGACCATGTCGGGCAAGCGGCACGGCTTCCACGCCGCCTGGAAGATCGGCTTCGACGCCGAGGGCCGCATCCAGGCCCTGGACGCCACCCTGACGGCGGACGGCGGCTGGAGCCTGGACCTGTCCGAACCGGTGGTGGCCCGGGCCCTGTGCCACATCGACAACACCTACTGGATCCCCCACGCCCGCGTCGCCGGCCGCATCGCCAAGACCCACAAGGTCTCCAACACCGCCTTCCGAGGCTTCGGCGGCCCCCAGGGCATGCTCGTGATCGAGGACATCATGGGCCGGTGCGCGCCGCTGCTCGGCCTCGACCCGATGGAACTGCGGGAGCGCAACTTCTACCGGGAGGGCCAGCACACCCCCTACGGGCAGCCGGTCACCCACCCCGGACGGATCTCCGCCGTCTGGGACCAGGTCAAGGAGAACGGCGGCCTGGCCGACCGGCGGCGCGAGATCGCCGCCTTCAACGCCGCGCACCCGCACACCAAGCGGGCCCTCGCGCTCACCGGCATCAAGTTCGGCATCTCCTTCAACCTCACCGCCTTCAACCAGGGCGGCGCACTCGTGCTGATCTACAAGGACGGCTCGGTCCTGATCAACCACGGCGGCACCGAGATGGGCCAGGGCCTGCACACCAAGATGATCCAGGTGGCCGCGACCGCCCTGGGCATCCCCCTGCACAAGGTGCGGCTGGCGCCGACGCGCACCGACAAGGTGCCCAACACCTCCGCCACCGCCGCCAGCGCCGGCGCGGACCTCAACGGCGCTGCCGTGAAGAACGCCTGCGAGCAGCTGCGCGCCCGGCTGCTGGAGGTGGCCGGCACCCAGCTGGGCGTCAACGCCTCGGACGTGCGCATCGTCGAGGGCGTCGCCCGCGCCCTGGGCAGCGACCGGGAACTGGCCTGGGACGACCTCGTGCGCACCGCCTACCTCCAGCGCGTCCAGCTCTCGGCGGCCGGCTTCTACCGCACCGAGGGGCTGCACTGGGACGCGAAGGCCTTCCGGGGCTCGCCGTTCAAGTACTTCGCCCACGGCGCCGCCGCCACCGAGGTGGAGGTGGACGGCTTCACCGGCGCCTACCGCATCCGGCGCGTCGACATCGTCCACGACGTCGGCGACAGCCTCTCCCCGATGATCGACATCGGCCAGGTCGAGGGCGGCTTCGTCCAGGGCGCGGGCTGGCTGACCCTGGAGGACATGCGCTGGGACACCGGCGACGGCCCGAACCGCGGCCGGCTGCTGACCCAGGCCGCCAGCACCTACAAGCTGCCGAGCTTCTCGGAGATGCCCGAGGAGTTCCACGTCACGCTGCTGACGAACGCCACCGAGGAGGGGGCGGTCTACGGCTCGAAGGCGGTCGGCGAGCCCCCGCTGATGCTGGCGTTCTCGGTGCGCGAGGCGCTGCGGCAGGCCGCCGCGGCGTTCGGGCCCGCCGGGGCCGCCGTGGAACTGGCCTCCCCGGCGACCCCGGAAGCGGTGTACTGGGCGATCGAGGCGGCCCGCGCCGCCGGGACCTCCCGCACCGTCGCCACGAGCGCCCTGAGCAATGCCTGACCTGACCTGGGTGGCCGCGGTCGCGCGGCTGCGGGCGCGCCGGGAACCCGGCGCGCTCGTGACCGTCGCGACCGTGCGCGGCCACGCCCCCCGCAAGGCCGGCGCCAAACTCGTCGTCGGACGGACCGAGACCTGGGGCTCGATCGGGGGCGGCAACATCGAGGCCGTCGCCGTCGACCGCGCCCGCGAGGTGCTCGCCACCCCCGACGCGGAACCGGAACTGATGGAATTCGCCCTCAACGACAAGGTCACCGGCCGGCACGGCGTGCAGTGCTGCGGCGGAGCCGTCAGCGTCCTGCTCGAACCCCTGCCGGTGGTCCCGGCGGTGGCCGTCTTCGGGGTCGGGCACGTGGGCCTCGAACTGGCCCGCATCCTGGCCCGCTTCGACCTCGACCTCCACCTGGTCGACACCCGCCCCGGCCAGCTCACCGACGAGCGGCTCGCCGTGCTCGCCGACGCGGTGGCGCAGGTCCACGTCCACCACACCCCGCTGCTTCCGGAGGAGGTCCTCGCCGATCTGGCCCCCGGCACCCACGTCCTGATCATGACCCACGACCACGCCGAGGACGCCGCCCTGTGCGACGCCGCCCTGCGCACCCCGGGTCTGGGCACGATCGGCCTGATCGGCTCGGCCGCCAAATGGGCCCGCTTCCGCCACCGCCTGTCCACCGAGGGCGGCCACGACGACGCGACGATCGACCGGATCAAGACCCCGATCGGCCTGACGGAGATCACCGGCAAGGAACCCGCCGCGATCGCGGTCGGCGTCGCAGCGGACCTCCTGCGCACCTTCACCCACGACCGCACCTGACCCCCGGCCCCCTTCCTTCCGTCCCCCCCGGCGGAAGGAAGGGTCCGGGCGTCCGAAAAATCGCCGCCCAACTCCACTTCCCGCAGGCATCATTGCGGTCGACCGCCCCAGGGCTCACACGATCGACCCGACGAGAAAAGGGTGCCTCATGCCGATCCCGCGCAGGACGTTACTGACCGGCTCGACCGCCACCGCGGCTGCCGCCGCCGTCGGGGGTGCGGGGAGTGCCCGGGCCGCCGAGCGGCCGGCGGACGCCGCCTCGCCCCTGCTCCAGCGCACGCCCAGCCGGATCGGGGTGCCCGGAGTGGCCGGGCTGCACCTGCAGTTCGGTGCCGACCCGGCCACCGAGATGACCGTCTCCTGGATCAGCCCCCAGTCCGTCCGGCGCCCGCGCGTCCACCTCGGCTCACCCGACGGCGGCGGCTCCGGGCACACCGTCGACGCCGAGACGCGGACCTACCGCGACGAGCTCTCCCGGCAGGAGGTGTACGTCCACCACGCCCACGTCACCGGGCTGCGGCCCGACACCACCTATCTGTACTCGGCCGGACACGACGGCGCCGCACAGGAGACCGGGTCGTTCACCACGGCCCCGCGCGGCCGCTCCGCGTTCACCTTCACCAGCTTCGGCGACCAGGGCACGCCCAACCTGCGCCGCTCCCTCAAGTGGCCCACGCCCGACGCGCCGCCCCCGCTCGGCCCCTTCCGGCTCTACACCAGCACCCAGGGCGGCACCGAGGCCTCCGCCGACATCGTGGCCGCGGTGGAACGGGTCGCCCCGCTGTTCAACCTGGTCAACGGCGACCTCTGCTACGCGGGCGTGGCCGGCGCCATCGGCGAGGACCGCGTCGCGACCTGGGCCGACTGGTTCATCGGCAACAGCCGCTCGGCCCGGCTGCGCCCCTGGATGCCCTGCGTCGGCAACGGCGAGACCGAGAAGGGCAACGGCCCCCTGGGCCTGACGGGCTACCAGACGTACTTCACCCTGCCGGGCGCGGCCACCGCCACCGACGCCGAGACCAGCGGCCTGTGGTACGCCTTCACCGTCGGCGGGGTCCGCTTCATCAGCCTGGCCAACGACGACGTGGCGATCGTCGACGCCGGCGACATCTATCTGCGCGGCTACTCCGGCGGTGCGCAGCGCCGCTGGCTGGAACGGGAACTCAAGGCGGCGCGGGCCGACACCGGCGTCGACTGGATCGTCGTCTTCATGCACCACCCGATGATCTCCAGCCACCGCAGCGGCGGGAGCGACCTCGGCGTCCGCCAGGAATGGGGCCCCCTCTTCGACGCGTACGGGGTCGACCTGGTGCTCTGCGGCCACGAGCACTACTACGAGCGCTCGCTCCCGGTCCGCGGCACCCTGCCCAACGACACCCGCACCCCGATCCCGGTCTCCACCCGCACCGACGTCGCCGACACCGGGAAGGGGACCGTCCACATGATCATCGGTGGCGGCGGCAACTTCGCCACCACCCAGGACGACCTGTTCGAGGAGCCCAAGGGCCGCGTCGTGGTCGACGTGAGCAAGGAGCCCCAGGGCCGCCACCGGGCCCCGGTCTACCTCACCGAGGACGCCCCCTGGCGCGCCGTGCAGGACCGCGTCCACCCGCACGGCTTCGCCGCCTTCGACGTCGACCCGGGCACCCGGGGCTCGGGCCGCACCCGGATGCACGTCACCTACTACACCTTCGACGGCCCCTACGGAGAGCTGACCCCGGTGGACACCTTCACCCTGGAACGCCCCCGCGCGGACGCCCGCCACTGACCGGACTCAGTGCTCGCAGAGGGAGAACTCCCGCTCGTAGAGCTGCTCGTTGTGTTCGGCGACGAAGAACTTGCGTTCGTGCATGAGCTGTTCGCGGTAGCCCTTCGCCTCCTCCAGGGTCATGGTGGAGGTCTCGGCCCAGGGCTGCTGCGGCGGCACGTCGGCGGTCGAGACGATCCGCTGGGACGGGTCGACCAGGAAGAACGCGAGGATCTTCCGGTGCCCCGGGCGGGTGGCGTCCACGAGGCGGAACGAGCCGACGCGGTGCTGCAGGACGTTCGGGAAGGCCAGGCACCGGCCGGCCGGGGTCGCCGCCGAACCCAGTATCTGGTTCAGCGCGTCCTCGTCCTCCAGGCCGTAGACCTCGCGCAGGCCCTCGCCGTCGTTCTGCTCGTACTCCGGGTCGTCGAGCGCCGTGCGGAAGCTCAGCCGGCTCTCGGTGACGTTCTCGCTGTCCCAGTAGTAGATGCCGGTCGAGACGATCCGCTCGTTCAGCATCCCCTCGACGTGCCAGGAGCCGCCGGCGTACTCGGGCCGCTCCGGGGTGAGGTGGATGGTGGCGAGCTTCACGATGACCTGGAGGCCCCGGCCGCGCAGGTCGACCCGGTCGGCCGCGCCGGGCACCGCGGGCGCGGTGAACTCCGGAGCGTCCGGAACGACCGGCCGGCGGTCCTGCCACCACGCGTTGTGGACGTCCCCCCACTCCTGGCGGGCTTCCGTGTAGGCCTTGTCGTCGGCGAAGTCGGCCCGGTTCGGGTACGGCGGCTCGTCCTCGTACCACCCGTAGGGATCGGCCTCGATGCGCGGGGGCCGCGGGTGGCGCAGATCGGTGAGCACGTTCTCCAGTAGCGGGCGCATCCGCGCGAACAGGTCCGGCAGCACGGCGGCCAGCTCGCGGTGGGCCTCCGGGTGGACGTTGTTGACGTACGAACGGAAGGAGACCCCGCCGTCCTCACCGACCTCGACGTCCGTGGGCAGCCACTGGAACTTCTCCGAGAACTCGTGCTTCGACCAGCGGTCCGTGGGATTGCGCCAGGCCTCTTCGGGCGCCCCGCTCACGCCCCGCACCAGGCAGAACAGCGAGGGGTGCACGAGGTCCAGCACCTGGCCGTCGGATCCCGGATGCCAGTCCAGCTCCGCCGCGGGAACCTCCTCCAGCACCCGCACCGCCGCACGCAGCCGCGCCCCGAGCTCCTCGTCGACCAGCGCGTCCGACTGCCACACCCCGTCGACCCCGGACACCTCGACCCCGGTCCGCCCGTCCCGCAGGGCGGCGTAGTGCGCGAGTTCGTCGAGGACGTACCGCACCTGGGCCTCGGTGAGCCCCTGCTCCAGGGCCTCCCGCGTCCACCGGGCGACGACGTCGGCGTCCCGCATCTTCTCGAACCACCCGGCCTTCGCCCGGATGTGCGCGCTGCACTCCGTCATCTCCAGCTCCCGCACCGTGCGGGGCTGGGCGTACGACGCGGAACGCGAGGCTTGAAAGGGCAGCGGAAAGGCGGTCAGGCCGGACAATTCTCTTGATCCTCCGAGTCGGTGTGCGGTGGCCGGAACAATACTTCAGCCCACCGACACCGCCCCGGCCCGTCCGCCGGACTCCCGCTCAGGAGCTGCTCCAGCCGCTCGTGGCGGAGTACGAGTCGACCAGGTCCACCACGAACACCAGGGTCGAGCCCGGCGGGATCAACGGTGAGGGCGACTGCTTCCCGTACCCGAGGCGCGGCGGGACGACGATCTCGCGCCGCCCGCCGACCCTCATGCCGCGCACCCCCCGGTCCCAGCCCTTGATGACCTTGCCGCTGCCCAGGGCGAACTTGAACGGCTCGCCCCGGTCCCAGGAGGCGTCGAACTCCCTCCCGGTCTCGAAGGTCACCCCCACGTAGTGGACCTTGACCACCATGCCCGGCTTGACCTCGGGCCCGTCCCCGACGACCAGGTCCCGGACGCTCAACTCGGCAGGCGCGTCCCCCTCGGGCACCACGACCTCGGGCTTCACCGGTCCGCTCGTCCCACTCATCGCAGCCTCGCCATTCGTTCTCGCTCGACATCCGCCCCGGACGCCGTCCGATTCTCGCAGCAGACACACGTGCCCGAGCCCACGCCGCCCGGGCGCCGCGAGGTGCGATCCTCTCCGTACCGGGCGCGGTCCGGCGGCGGACGGGAAGGGTGGCGGCTGCCTGGTGTTCATGTACCGCGGCAACATGGCGGTGGGCGTGACCGGCGACGACCTGATGGTCCGCGTCGGCCCGGAATCCGCCCCCGCCCGCCCCGGCACCCGGGTCAATGAACACCGGACCGCGAGCTCGCCCTAGAAGTAGCCGAGCTTCTTGGGGGAGTAGCTGACCAGCATGTTCTTCGTCTGCTGGTAGTGCTCCAGCATCATCTTGTGGGTTTCGCGGCCGATACCCGACTGCTTGTAGCCGCCGAACGCGGCGTGCGCCGGGTAGGCGTGGTAGCAGTTCGTCCAGACGCGGCCCGCCTGGATCGCGCGGCCCGCGCGGTACGCCGTGTTGACGTCGCGGGTCCAGACGCCCGCGCCCAGGCCGTACGCCGTGTCGTTGGCGATGCGGACCGCGTCGTCGAAGTCGTCGAACGAGGTCACCGACACCACCGGACCGAAGATCTCCTCCTGGAAGATCCGCATCCGGTTGTCCCCCTCGAAGATGGTCGGCTGGACGTAGAAGCCGCCCGCCAGGTCGCCGCCGTGGTCGATCCGGCCGCCGCCCGTGAGGATCTTCGCGCCCTCCCGCTGGCCGATCTCCACGTACGACAGGACCTTCCTCAGCTGCTCCTCCGAGGCCTGGGCGCCGATCATCGTGTCCGTGTCCAACGGGTGGCCCGGCACGATCAGTTCCGTGCGGGCCACCGCCGCGTCCAGGAAGTCGCCGTAGCGGCCCCGCTCGATCAGGGCGCGCGAGGGGCTCGTGCACACCTCGCCCTGGTTCAGCGCGAACATGGTGAAGCCCTCCAGGGCCTTGTCGCGCAGGTCGTCGTCCTTGGTCCAGATGTCGTCGAAGAAGAGGTTCGGGCTCTTGCCGCCCAGCTCCAGCGTCACCGGCTTCAGGTGTTCCGCCGCGTACTGCAGGATCAGCCGGCCCGTCGCCGTCTCCCCGGTGAAGGCCACCTTCGCCACCCGGGGGCTCGACGCCAGGGGCTTGCCCGCCTCCTCGCCGAAGCCGTTGACGATGTTCACCACGCCCGGGGGAAGGAGGTCCGCCACCAGGCTCAGCCAGTAGTGCACGGAGGCGGGGGTCTGCTCGGCCGGCTTGAGGACCACCGTGTTGCCCGCCGCCAGGGCGGGAGCGAGCTTCCACACCGCCATCAGGATCGGGAAGTTCCACGGGATGATCTGTCCGACCACGCCCAGTGGCTCGTGGAAGTGGTAGGCGACCGTGTCCTCGTCCAGCTGGCTGAGCGAGCCCTCCTGCGCGCGCAGCGCCCCCGCGAAGTAGCGGAACTGGTCCACGGCCAGCGGGAGGTCGGCGGCCAGGGTCTCGCGGACCGGCTTGCCGTTCTCCCAGGTCTCCGCGACCGCCAGCGCCTCCAGGTGCTGCTCCATCCGGTCCGCGATGCGCAGCAGGACGCCCGCGCGTTCCGTGACCGACGTACGGCCCCAGGCCGGGGCCGCCGCGTGCGCCGCGTCCAGGGCCCGCTCCACGTCCTCCGCCGTGCCGCGGGCGACCTCCGTGAAGGGCTGCCCCGTGACGGGGGAGGGGTTCTCGAAGTACCGGCCGCGCGCGGGCGGCACGTACTCCCCGCCGATGAAGTGGTCGTAGCGGGACGCGTACGCCATCAGGGCGCCCTCGGTACCGGGTGCGGCGTAACGGGCCATGCGGGTCCTCCCCTTGCCGGGCGCCGGCCGCCGTCGGACAGCGCTCGGGAGGGAGGCTAGGAGCGGGCGGGTTGCGGGAACGTTGCACGCCCCGCACCCGGCCCCGGCCCCGCGCCCGGTCCCGCGCCCAGCTCCGCGTCGAGGGACCGTACGCGGGCCAGCGCGGCGGGCCGGTCGCGCGGCGGCAGCGCCGCGGCCAGCGCCCGCCACACCGCAGGGTCCTCCGCGCCCCACGGGCTGCACACCCAGTCCGACAGCAGCCCCACGTCCGCCCGGGCGATCACCGCCGCCCGCGCCTGGTCCTCGATCCGCCGCCGCAGCCGGACGATCCCCGGCGCCGAGGAGGCCGGCAGCAGCGGGCCCGGGTAGCGGGTCAGGGCGGCCGAGACGGCGCCCGCCGCCAAGTGCCGGGTCACGGCGGCGAAGTCCGCCTCCAGCGGGACCGCCGTGCGGTACGGGCGCGACAGCAGGCTCCCGGCGCCCAGGACGGCCCGCAGCCGCGACATCTCGGCCCGCAGCGTCACCGCCGCCACCGACTCCTCCTCGTACAGGGCGTAGGCCAGTTCGTCCCCCGTCAGCCCCTCCGGGTGCTGCGCCAGCAGGGCCAGGATCTCGCTGTGCCGCCGCCCCAGCGCGATCCGCCGGCCGCCGAGCACCAGCAGTGCCTCGTCCCGGCCGAGGGCGGTGAGCGTGTCGGGGGCCGCCGCGCCCGGCACGGGCTCCAGCAGCGCCAGCTGGGCCTCCGCGGCCCGGGCCACGGCCTGGACGAAGGCCAGCGAGTGCGGGTGGGCCAGCCCGTCCCCGCCGGTGATGTCCACGGCGCCCAGCACGCGGCCGGTGCGCGGGTCCCGGACCGGGGCCGCCGCACAGGTCCACGGGTGCACCCGGCGGCTGAAGTGCTCCGCACCGAAGACCTGGACGGGTTCCCCGAGCGCGACCGCCGTACCGGGGGCGTTGGTGCCCATGGCCGTCTCCGCCCAGCGCGAACCCGGTACGAAACCCAGCCCCTCGGCCCGGCGCAGGGTGGCCGGCTCCCCCTCCACCCACAGCAGCCCGCCCCGTGCGTCGCACACCGCCAGCAGATGGGCCCCGTGTGCCGCGAACGCCCCCACCAGGTCCCGGAACAGCGGCATCACCCGGGCCAGTGGATGCCGCTCCCGGTACGCCAGCAGCTCCGGCTCCGGCCGCTCCAGCCGGGGCGCGCACTCGGGGCTGACCCGGGCCCGCGCGCAGCGGCGCCAGGACTTCGCGATCACCGCCCGGACCGGCGGCTCCATCCGCCCGTCCCGGGTGAAGGCCTCGTGCGCCCGCCGCAGGACGCGCGTGCGCTCGACGGGATCGGCCCCGCCCGGCAGCGCCAACGACGGATCGCCCATGTCACCCTCCCGGAGGCCGTGGTGCCGCGGTACGCGGAGCGCCCCCATCGTGGTGCGGGTCTCCGGCCCCGGCAAGGGCCGCGTCGGCCAGTCGGCGACGGAACCCGGCCGGGAACGCTCCGGCGCTCCGGCGCGTTGTCAGGTCGGGAAAGACGATCGGCCGCTGACAGCGGCAGGGGGGATCACGCAGATGAACGACACCACCACGGCGCAGGTCGCGGCGGTCAGCAGCAACGGCGCCTACTCCTTCACGAAGCCGAACCGGGAGAGCATCACCCTGCTCACCGGTCTCGGCGTCGAGGGAGACGTGCACGCGGGCGTCACGGTCAAGCACCGCTCCCGCGTGGCCCAGGACCCGACGCAGCCCAACCTCCGCCAGGTGCACCTGATCCACCGGGAGCTGTTCGACGAGGTCGCCCGGGCAGGATTCAGCGTGGCTCCCGGCCAGCTGGGGGAGAACGTCACCACCGAGGGCATAGACCTCCTCGCCCTGCCGAAGGGCACCCTGCTGGGCATCGGCGAGCGGGCGATCGTGGAGGTGACGGGCCTGCGCAACCCGTGCCCGCAGATCAACGCCTTCCAGGACGGACTGCTCAAGCAGGTCGTCGGCCGGGACGAGGAGGGCCGGGTGGTCCGCAAGGCCGGGATCATGGGCGTGGTCCAGCAGGGCGGCAGGGTCCGCCCCGGCGACTCCATCACGGTCACGCTCCCGCCCCTGCCGCACATACCGCTCGAACGCGTCTGAGCGGTCCGGGCGGTTCGGGGGCCGTGCGGACACGTACGCCCCGATCCGCCCGGCCCGGCGGCGGGCGCGTCAGTAGTAGTCGCGCATCAGGGCCGTCGCCCACTGCGGCTGGTGGACCTCGCCCCGCGGGCCGAACTCCTCCATGTACGGCTTGAGGTCGAGCACCGGCGTGCCGTCCACGGCGTCCAGGCCCTCCACGTGCACGTCGAGCCCCTCGACCCGCACCACCCGGCACCGCGAGACGCCGAGCCGGTTGGGCCGGTTCTTCCCCCGCTGGGCGAAGATCCCGACCAGCGGCCAGTCCCGGTTCCCCCGCGGATGCCGGGCGCCGGTCTCGATCTTCTCCGGCGGTACCCGGTCGAAGTGGTAGACGACCTCGACGTGCGAGAAGTCCTCCAGTCCGTAGAGGGCCTCAGGCCCGAACAGGTCTGCGTCCAGCCGGATCACGGCCCGTTCCCGTCCCCAGTCGTCGTCCACGACGTCCGCCCGGCCGCCCACGACCACGCCCACCGGCACCGACTCGACCACCACGCCGTTCCCCATTCCCCGGTCCCCCGTTCCCCGTTCCACAGCCACGTTCGTCGTGTCCGTCCGTGTGTCCGTCCGTGTGTCCGTCTTCAGACCGGCCGTACGGCGACGCGGTCCAGCGCCTCCAGCAGGCCGGACAGTCCGGGCAGCCCGTCCGCCGCCTCGCGGGGCACCGCCAGTACCCCGCCGGGCTCCTCGTCCAGCAGCACGAAGGCGGCGTCACCGGTCCGGGCCACCATCGACCAGCCGGGCCCGTCCGCCCGGAAGGTCCGTACGCCCTCGCCCGCGAAGGCCGACCGGACCCGCCCCGGCGGAGGCGGCTGTCGGGTGTACTCCAGCGCCTCCCGCAGCGCTCGCGCCAGCCCCGGGTGCGCGGCGGCGGCTGCCCCGCCGTCCTCCGCCACGCGCTCGCGCCAGTCCGCCCACTCCCGGGCGATCTGGTCCGCGCCCAGCCGTCGCTGCACCGGCCCCCACGTCTCCGCCGAGGGCGGGGCCAGCGGCACCCGCCCGGTGCCGTCCGCACCCCGCTCCGGGTCGTGCGGGGCGGGGATGCCCGGCGTGGACACGGTCAGCTCCAGCGGCCAGCCCGCCAGCGACAGCACGACCGTCCGCTCGTCCGGCGACAGGTCGTACTCCATGCCGCAGTCCCAGGAGGCGATGGCGGCGGCCACCAGCGAGACGTCGTCCACCACGACCGTCCACCGGGCGCCCGCCTCGTCCTGGCCGAGCACGAGCCCGTAGCCCTCGGCGGCGGGCGCCACGCCCAGCAGCCCGCAGGCCTCCGGGAAGTCGTCGCCGAGCAACGTCGGGAACTGCGTGGGGGTCAGCAGTACGGCGCTCAGCACGTACAGCGAGCCCCCGCCCTCCTCGTCCGACACCTGGCCTCCCGATCGCAGTCCCGTCCGGCGCACCCTAACCAGCCGGTAACTCGCACGTCGAGACCCGGCGGCCGGCGATTTTCAAGCCCGCTACCTGCACGTAGAGTTGGCCACCCGCCACAGAAAGGGAGACCGGTGCAGCGTTACGACCGGCTGAAGGAGATCCTCCGGCTCGACCCCGAGAAGGACTTCCTCACCATCTACCGGCTCACCGCCACCTACGAGTTCCCCTGGGACTTCAGCCGGGCCCTGGAGCTCGCCCTCTTCCGCACCTACGCGGTCCCGAGCATCGGCAGCCTGCTCGCCGAGACCGGCGAGTTCACCGAGCGCCCCCAGAAGCGCTACGACGACACCGCGCTGCTCCTCGACGCGGTCGTGGAGCACGGCTTCGACCACGACACGGCCCGCACGGCGATCCGCCGCGTCAACCAGATGCACCGCAGCTACGACATCTCCGACGACGACATGCGCTACGTCCTGTGCACGTTCGTGGTCATCCCGGCGCGCTGGATCGACGCCTACGGCTGGCGCCCGCTGACCCATCACGAGCGCCGCGCCTGCGCCCGCTACTACGCGACGCTCGGCAAGCACCTGGGCATCAAGGAGGTCCCGGGCTCCTACGAGGAGTTCGAGACCACCCTCGACACCTACGAGAAGGCCCACTTCGGCTGGGACGAGGGGGGCCGCGCGGTCGCCGACTCCACCCTGGGCCTGATGGCCTCCTGGTACCCGGGGCCCCTCGGCCCCGCCATGCTCCGCGCGAGCCACGCCCTGCTGGACGAGCCGCTGCTCGACGCCTTCCGGTACGAGCGCCCGCACCCCGCGCTGAGCCGCCTGGTGCACGGCGCCCTGCGGCTGCGCGGCCGGGCGGTACGGCTGCTGCCGCCGCGGAAGACCCCGCACTACGCGCGCCAGAACCCGGAGATCAAGGGCTACCGCCACGGCTACGACGTGGGCGAGCTCGGCACCTTCCCGGTGCCCGGGGCCGGCGGCTGCCCCGTGCCCCACCCGCGCCGCCCGGCCGGGGCGGACGCCCAGCCTCCGGCGTAGCCCCGGGTCCGGCGGGGGCCCCGGCGCGCGTGCCGACGTGAAGAAGCGGGACGGGAAGGGCGCTCAGGCGCGGCGGACGGCCAGGGCCAGGAAGCGGGCGTCCTCGTCCGCGTACGAGGTCATCTCCCAGCCGGAACCGGACAGCAGCGGGCCGAGGTTGGGCTCGGCCCGCAGATCGTCCGGGGTCAGTTCGCGGCCGTGGCGGGCGGCCAGCGCGGCTCGCCCGATCGGGTGAAAGAGCGCGAGCCGGCCGCCGGGGCGGACCACACGGGCGAGCTCGCGCAGGTTCGCCGCCGGTTCGGGCAGGTGCGCGATGAGCCCGGCGGCGAACACCGCGTCCAGGGCGCCGTCGCGCAGCGGCAGCCGGGCCACGTCCGCCCGCAGCAGTGTCCCGTCCGCCTCGCGCCCCGCCCGCCGGGCGGCCGCCAGCATCCGCTCGGTGAGGTCCACGCCGATCACCGTTCCGGCCGCTCCGACGGCCGCGCGGAGCGGGGTCAGCGCCCGCCCGGTCCCGCACCCCGCGTCGAGCACCCGCTCGCCGGGCCCGACGCCGAACTCGGCGACGGCCGCCCTGAAGGCGGGCCCGTCCTCCGGGAACTTCTCGTCCCAGGCGTCCGCCCGCGCCCCGAAGAACTCCTGCACGCGCGTCCGGTCCTCGCTCATACGGTTCACAGTGCTCATGCACCCATGATTCCGCACCCGGCGTGACCCGTGTGCAAGCTGTTGTCCGTCGCGGTCGCAGATGAACGTATGTCTGTCATATTCCAGCAGTTCCAGCGGCTTTCGAAATGCGCCCCGTGTTCGTCCCCTCACCCGGACTAGCGTCCCGTGGCCATGGGACACCTGGACCACGCCGCCTATGGCTGGCTGACACCCGCGCTGTCGTACGTGATGGCCTCGATCGGCGCCGCCCTGGGCCTGCGCTGCACCGTACGCGCGCTCGCCGCGACGGGCCCCTCCCGCCGCAACTGGCTGCTCACCGCGGCCTCGGCCTTCGCCACCTGCATCTGGACGATGCACTTCATCGCCATGCTGGGCTTCCACATCACCGGCACCGAGATCCACTACGACGTGCCGCTGACCCTCCTGAGCCTCCTCGTCGCCGTGCTCGTCGTCGGTGCCGGGCTGTTCGCCGTCGGCTACGGAAAGGACCACGGCCGCTCCCTGGTCCTCGGCGGCCTGACCACCGGTCTCGGCGTCGCGAGCATGCACTACCTCGGTATGGCGGCCCTGCGCCTGCACGGAAAGGTCAGCTACGACCCGCTGACCGTCGGGATCTCCGTCGCCATCGCCGTCGTCGCCGCCACCGCCGCGCTCTGGGCCGCCCTCCACATCAAGGCGCCGCTGGCGGTGACCGGCGCGTCCCTCCTCATGGGCGCGGCCGTCAGCAGCATGCACTACACCGGGATGATGGCCGTCGCCGTCCGCGTGACCCCCTCGGCCGAGCCGCTGCCCGGGGCCACCGCGCTCCAGTTCATCTTCCCCCTCGCGGTCGGGCTCGGCTCGTACCTCTTCGTGACCGCCGCTTTCGTGGCCCTGTCCCCGACGGACGACGGCCGGGCGGCGCCGGCGCCGGCGCCGCTGCCCGTCCGGGCCACGGCCGCCGCTCCCGCTCCCGCACGTGCTCCCGGCTCCGTGACCGGCCCGGCGTCCGGTCCCGCTCCCACCCGGGTCCCCGCCTCCGCGTACGCGCCGCGCGCCGGCCGGCCGCCGGCGGACCGGCCCACCCCCTCCTCCCACTGAACCCGCGCCCCGCCCAGACGTACCGCCCCGGAACGAGGAGCCCATGCGCACACCCCGCAGAAGACCGGACCCGGTGGGGCCGCGGCCGCCCGCGCCCCCGCCGCGCGGCCGCCGCGCCCACGCCGGTGCCCCCGCCGAGGAGGCGGCCGCCCCCGGGAGC
>NZ_JBHVUQ010000075.1:0-34343 GCF_042884105.1 Streptomyces sp. NPDC058157 | reverse complement strand
CTCCGAGACCGCCCTCCCGGGACCCCGACCATCACCCGCCCCGCCCGGCAACCCGCTGCCGCCCGGCGGGATCCGGCCCCCCACCCACCGCCCCGCACCCAGGGAGGCGGGTGGGCAGCCACCGCCCGGCCCCCGGCCCCTCGCGGGGGCGGAAGCCGGCCCCCGCAAGCGCCCCGCCGCACCGGGCCGCCCCCGCCCCGGCGGGACCCGCCCGGCGGGTGGGCAGCCGCCGGCCCGCCGGCGGTCGCTCGCGGGGGTGAAGGTCCCGGCCGGGTGTGACCTCGTACGAAACGACATCCTCCGGGGGCTGCCGGGTGGACCGGGCGTGCGGAGTGGGGGCTGGTTCGCGTACGGTTGACGGTCGCCCATGCACGTCAGAAGGGGGCCTTGGTGGCCGCGCAGAATGCCGCTGTCGACAGCACGGCGGATTCCGTCCGCGATCGGGAGATCGCGGTCGAGCAGACGCATCTCGATCAGGTGTACCGACGCCTTGAGGAGAAGATCCACGAGGCCGAGTTCCTCATGAACGACGCCGCCAAGCGCGGCCAGGTCGGTACGCCCGGCGCGCTCGCCGAGCGGGACGCGCAGGTCTTCCGGGCCGGGATCCACCTCAACCGGCTCAACAACGAGTTCGAGGACTTCCTCTTCGGGCGGATCGACCTCGTCCTCGGGAAGGACGGGGAGCGCGGGCCGGACGGGGCCTACACCTCCGTCGAGCCGGCCGACGACGCGATCCGGTCCGACCTCACCGCCGACATCGCCGAGACCCTGCACATCGGCCGCATCGGGGTGCTCGACACCGACTACGCGCCGCTCGTCATCGACTGGCGGGCCCCGGCGGCAGCGCCGTTCTACCGTTCGACGCCCAAGGACCCCGGCCGGGTGATCCGCCGCCGGGTGATCCGGTCCAAGGGCCGCAAGGTGCTCGGCGTCGAGGACGACCTGATGCGTCCCGAGATCACCGCCACCCTCGACGGCCGGGAGCTGCCCGCCATCGGCGACGGCGCGCTGATGGCCGCCCTCGGGCGGGCCCGTACGCACACCATGCGGGACATCGTCTCGTCCATCCAGGCCGAGCAGGACCTGGTCATCCGCGCCCCCGCCGCCTCCGTCGCGGAGGTCGCGGGCGGGCCGGGCACGGGCAAGACCGCCGTCGCCCTGCACCGGGCCGCCTACCTCCTCTACCAGGACCGCCGCCGCTACTCGGGCGGCATCCTGATCGTCTCGCCGACCCCGCTGCTCGTCGCCTACACCGAGGGCGTGCTGCCCTCGCTCGGCGAGGAGGGCCAGGTCGCCATCCGGGCGCTCGGCTCCCTCGTCGACGGCGCCGAGGCGAGCACGTACGACGATCCGGCCGTGGCCCGGATCAAGGGCTCCTCCCGCATGCTGAAGGTGCTCCGCAAGGCGGTGCGCGGCGCGCTGGAGCTGGGCGACGCCCCGGAGCGGCTGCGCGTGGTGGCCTTCGGCCGCCGCGTCGAGCTGGAGGCCCCGGAGCTGAACCGGATCCGGCAGAACGTGCTCGGCGGCACCGCCCCGGTGAACCTGCTGCGCCCGCGCGCCCGCAAGCTCCTCCTGGACGCCCTGTACGCCAAGACCGGCGCGAACGGCCGGCACAGCGACCCGGAGCTCGCGGCCGAGCTGCGCGGCGCCTTCGACGAGGACATCTCCACCGAGGACGACTTCCTCGGCTTCCTGAACGCCTGGTGGCCGGAGCTCACCCCGCGCCGGGTGCTGGCCGCGATGGCCGACGAGCGCCGCCTGGGCCGCTGGTCGCGCCGGGACCTGAACCCGCGCGAGACCCGCCAGCTGGCGCGTTCGCTGCGCCGGGTCGGCGCGGACGGCTCCGGGCCGCTCTCGGTGCACGACGTGGCGCTGCTGGACGAGCTCCAGCAGCTGCTGGGCGCGCCCGCGCGGCCGAAGCGCAAGCGGGAGATGGACCCGTTGGACCAGCTCAGCGGGCTGGAGGAGCTGATGCCGACCCGGGAGGAGACCACCTGGGAGCGGGCGGAGCGGATCGCGGCCGAGCGGACCGAGTACGCGCACGTGATCGTGGACGAGGCGCAGGACCTGACGCCGATGCAGTGGCGGATGGTGGGTCGGCGGGGCCGTACGGGCACCTGGACGGTGGTCGGGGACCCGGCGCAGTCCTCCTGGACGGACCCCGACGAGGCGGCCGCGGCGCGGGACGAGGCGCTGGGCTCGCGGCCCCGCCGGCGGTTCACGCTGACGGTGAACTACCGCAATCCGGCCGAGGTGGCCGAGGTGGCGGCGCGGGTGCTGGAGCTGGCGATGCCGGGGATGGAGCCGCCGACGGCGGTGCGCTCGACGGGTCTGGAGCCCCGCTTCACGACCGCCGGAGAGGACCTCGGGGCGGCGGTGCGGGAGGAGACGCGGCGGCTGCTGGAGCAGGTGGACGGCACGGTCGGCGTGGTCGTGGCGATGGACCGGCGGGCCGAGGCGGCGGGCTGGCTCGCCGACCTGGGCGAACGGGCGGTGGCGCTGGGCAGCCTGGAGGCGAAGGGCCTGGAGTACGACGCCACGGTGGTGGTCTCCCCGGCGGAGATCGCCGAGGAGTCGGCGGCGGGCCTGCGGGTGCTGTACGTGGCGCTGACGCGCGCGACGCAGCAGCTGACGGTGGTCTCGGCGGAGGCGGACCGGCCGGACGGGGGCGGGGTGCCGGAGCTGTTGCGGCCGGGCGCGTGACGGGTGTGTCCGACTCGCGGGAGGGGGGACCGCTTCCGGCGATCCTTTGTTAGCCTGGTTACGACACCGGCTCGATCCAAGCCCCCGGGCCCAACCTTCGTCGCTTAGAGCGACCACTTGCCGCGAGGCGAGCATGGCGGGTCGGTGTCGTAGTCATCCCGTCCGTCCTGGACGGAACAACAGGTCCGCGTCCTCCACGAGTGGGGGGCGCGGACCTGTTTTGTGTGTACCCACCATTCCACCGCTCAGAGTTCTCTCGTATGGTGGAAGAGTTCTTCCGAAATTTGTAGCTGGTTACCTTGTACCGGCTGGTAGGTGGGACGATCGGACAACAGGTCCTGCCACACCTGCCGTGTGACGGGGCCCTGTGTGTACAGAAGAACCAGGGACAGAAGAGGAACACGGCCATGGCAACGGCGCCCAGCGTCTCGTATTCGATGACGGTCCGCCTGGAAGTGCCCGCGAGCGGAACCGCGGTCTCCCAGCTCACCACCGCCGTGGAGTCTTCCGGAGGCTCGGTCACCGGCCTCGACGTGACCGCATCCGGCCACGAGAAGCTCCGTATCGACGTCACCATCGCCGCCACCTCCACCGCTCACGCCGACGAGATCGTCGAGAAGCTGCGCGGCATCGAGGGCGTCAGCCTCGGGAAGGTCTCCGACCGTACCTTCCTGATGCACCTCGGCGGCAAGATCGAGATGTCGTCCAAGCACCCCATCCGCAACCGTGACGACCTCTCGATGATCTACACCCCGGGCGTCGCCCGCGTGTGCACGGCCATCGCCGAGAACCCCGAGGACGCGCGCCGCCTGACCATCAAGCGCAACTCCGTCGCAGTCGTGACCGACGGCTCCGCCGTGCTGGGCCTGGGCAACATCGGCCCGATGGCCGCGCTGCCCGTCATGGAGGGCAAGGCGGCCCTCTTCAAGCGCTTCGCGGGGATCGACGCGTGGCCGATCTGCCTGGACACCCAGGACTCCGACGAGATCGTGGCCATCGTCAAGGCCATCGCCCCCGGCTTCGCGGGCATCAACCTGGAGGACATCTCCGCGCCCCGCTGCTTCGAGATCGAGGCGCGGCTGCGCGAGGCCCTCGACATCCCCGTCTTCCACGACGACCAGCACGGCACCGCCATCGTCGTCCTCGCCGCCCTCACCAACGCACTGCGCGTCGTGGGCAAGGCAGTTGAGGACGTCAAGGTCGTCATGTCGGGTGCCGGCGCCGCCGGTACGGCCATCCTCAAGCTGCTCCTCGCCGCCGGCGTGAAGAACGCCGTCAGCGCCGACATCCACGGCGTCGTGCACGCCGGCCGCCCCGACCTGGTCGACGCCGCGCCGGACTCCCCGCTGCGCTGGATCGCCGACAACACCAACCCCGAGGGCTACACCGGCACCCTCAAGGAGGCCGTGGTCGGCGCCGACGTCTTCATCGGCGTCTCCGCCCCCAACGTGCTCTCCGGCGAGGACGTCGCCGCCATGGCCGAGGGTGCCATCGTGTTCGCGCTCGCGAACCCGGACCCGGAGGTGGACCCGGCCGTCGCGCGCCAGACCGCCGCCGTCGTGGCCACCGGCCGCTCCGACTTCCCCAACCAGATCAACAACGTGCTGGTCTTCCCGGGTGTCTTCCGCGGCCTCCTGGACGCCCAGTCCCGGACCGTGAACACCGACATGATGCTCGCCGCCGCCACCGCCCTCGCCGACGTCGTCGGCCGGGACGAGCTGAACGCGAACTACATCATCCCGTCCGTCTTCAACGACAAGGTCGCGGGCGCCGTCGCCGGGGCCGTCCGCAAGGCCGCGCAGGCCGGTGCCGAGAAGGCCGCTGTGACGGGGCCCACGGTCTGATCCCGGCGCGTCGCGGGATGCGGGTCCGCCGGGGCGCCTCTAGGGTTGCGGGGATGCCCGCGCAGCGCGCGGACCGCATCAGCGTCGGAGCCTCGGGTGCGACGGAGCGTCACCGTGGCGTGACTGTGGCGCTTTTCGTGTGACCCCGGCGGGTGCCGGATTGGCTTTCCCGCCGCTGGTGGGGGCAGGATGCGTAACCGGGCGAGAGGGTCTGACGTTCAGACCCGGGTCCGGGGACTGTCCTAGGGCCCTGGCAGCATCGGCTTCGATCTCACGCCTCTAAGGCAAGTTGAACACGGGAGTACAACATGAACCGCAGTGAGCTGGTGGCCGCTCTGTCCGAGCGCGCCGAGGTGACCCGCAAGGACGCCGACGCCGTTCTGGCCGCGCTCGCCGAGACCGTCGGCGAGATCGTCGCCAAGGGCGACGAGAAGGTCACCATCCCCGGCTTCCTGACCTTCGAGCGCACCCACCGTGCCGCTCGCACCGCGCGCAACCCGCAGACCGGCGACCCCATCCAGATCCCGGCCGGCTACAGCGTGAAGGTCTCCGCGGGCTCCAAGCTCAAGGAAGCCGCCAAGGGCAAGTAGTACCGCCCTTGTGCCGAGGGCCGCACAGGCCCTCGGGACGGCAGTGGTACGTAGAACGGCCGAGGGCGGCCACCCCCGCGCGGGGGTGGCCGCCCTCAGGCCTTTCCAGGGCCCCCGCAGGGGCCCTGGAGGGGGAAGATCAGACCAGGTCGCCGTTGGGGAGTTCGACCTTCGCACCGAGCTCCTGGAGCTTCTCCATGAAGTTCTCGTAGCCGCGGTTGATCAGGTCGATGCCGTGGACGCGCGAGGTGCCCTCGGCCGCCAGCGCCGCGATCAGGTACGAGAACCCGCCGCGCAGGTCGGGGATGACCAGGTCGGCGCCCTGCAGCTTGGTGGGGCCGGAGACGACCGCCGAGTGCAGGAAGTTGCGCTGGCCGAAGCGGCAGGCGCTGCCGCCCAGGCACTCGCGGTACAGCTGGATGTGGGCACCCATCTGGTTGAGCGCCGAGGTGAAGCCCAGGCGGGACTCGTAGACCGTCTCGTGGACGATCGACAGGCCCGAGGCCTGCGTCAGGGCCACGACCAGCGGCTGCTGCCAGTCGGTCTGGAAGCCGGGGTGGACGTCCGTCTCCAGCGCGATCGCGTTGAGCGGGCCGCCCGGGTGCCAGAAGCGGATGCCCTCGTCGTCGATCTCGAAGGCGCCGCCGACCTTCCGGTACGTGTTCAGGAAGGTCATCATCGAGCGCTGCTGCGCCCCGCGGACGTAGATGTTGCCGCCGGTCGCCAGGGCCGCGGAGGCCCAGGACGCCGCCTCCAGGCGGTCCGGGAGCGCCTTGTGGTTGTAGCCGCTCAGGCGGTCGACACCGGTGATCCGGATGGTCCGGTCGGTGTCCATGGAGATGATCGCGCCCATCTTCTGCAGCACGCAGATGAGGTCCTCGATCTCCGGCTCGACGGCGGCGTTGCTGAGCTCGGTCACGCCCTCGGCCAGGACGGCCGTCAGCAGGACCTGCTCGGTCGAGCCGACCGACGGGTAGGGCAGGCGGATCTTGCAGCCGCGCAGGCGCTGGGGGGCCTCCAGGTACTGGCCGCCCTCGCGCTTCTCGATGGTCGCGCCGAACTGGCGGAGCACGTCGAAGTGGAAGTCGATCGGACGGCCGCCGATGTCGCAGCCGCCCAGGCCCGGGATGAAGGCGTGGCCGAGGCGGTGCAGCAGCGGGCCGCAGAAGAGGATCGGGATGCGGGAGGAGCCCGCGTGCGCGTCGATGTCGGCGACGTTCGCGCTCTCGACGTACGTGGGGTCGAGGACCAGCTCGCCCGGCTCCTCGCCGGGACGCACGGTCACGCCGTGCAGCTGGAGCAGACCGCGCACGACCCGCACGTCACGGATGTCGGGAACATTGCGCAGCCGGCTGGGCTCACTGCCGAGCAGGGCGGCCACCATGGCCTTCGGCACGAGGTTCTTCGCACCGCGGACACGGATCTCGCCCTCGAGCGGGGTTCCGCCGTGGACAAGCAGGACATCGTTGCCGGTCATGGATCTCGCGTTCCGGAGTGGATGGGCAGGGGACCAGACGTAAGGGTAAGGGCCACCACCCCCTTGTTTGTATGGCTGACGGGGCCGTAGGACTGTCATGAATTCGGTTCAGCACGTACGGTGTCCGCCAGGTAGCGGAGTGTTGCGTTCCGGCGCGCGGGGCGGCGCGCGCTCCCGTCTGCAGCCGTGCGCCCTGAGCTGCGCGTGATCGGATCCCGCCGCCCGCTCCCCCCGGAGGGCGAATGTGCGAGATCATGTGCCCATGACCGAGGTGTCCTCCCTCACAGGGCGGCTGCTCGTGGCCACCCCCGCCCTCGCGGATCCGAACTTCGACCGCGCGGTGGTGCTGCTGCTCGACCACGACGAGCAGGGCTCCCTCGGCGTGGTCCTCAACCGGCCCACCCCCGTGGACGTCCGCGACATCCTGCTGCCGTGGGCCCCGCTGGCCGGTGACCCGGGCGTGGTGTTCCAGGGCGGCCCCGTCGCCCTCGACTCGGCCCTGGGGGTCGCGGTGATACCGGGGGAGGAGGGCCCGCTCGGCTGGCGCCGGGTGCACGGGGCCATCGGCCTCGTCGACCTGGAGGCCCCGCCGGAACTGCTCGCCGCCGCCCTCGGGGGCCTGCGCATCTTCGCCGGGTACTCCGGCTGGGGGCCCGGCCAGCTGGAGGACGAGCTCGGCGACGGCGCCTGGTACGTGGTGGACTCCGAGCCCGGTGACGTCTCCTTCCCCGACCCCGAACGGCTGTGGCGGGCGGTGCTGCGCCGCCAGCGCAGCGAGCTCGCGATGGTCGCCACCTATCTGGACGACCCGTCGCTCAACTGACCCGGGCGGGGTTCAGTACCCTGGATTTCATGAGCACTCTCGAGCCCGATCGCGGGACTGGTACGGGGACCCTCGTAGAGCCGACGCCCGTGGTGTCCCACGGCGACGGCGACCACGAGCGCTTCGCCCACTACGTCCAGAAGGACAAGATCATGGCGAGCGCCCTCGACGGGACCCCCGTCGTCGCGCTCTGCGGCAAGGTCTGGGTGCCGGGCCGCGACCCGAAGAAGTACCCCGTCTGCCCCATGTGCAAGGAGATCTACGACTCCATGGGCGCCGGCGGCGACAAGGACAAGGGCGGCAAGGACAAGTAGGGGCCGGCGACGGGTCCGCAAGGAGCGCCCGCGGGTCCGCGAGGACCGGTGGCGGGTCCGCCTTGCGCCGACGAGGCCCCCGGGGTGCGCCCGCGCGCACGCCGGGGGCCTTTCGCACGCCCGGAGATTCGTCCGGAGCCATTTGTCCGGAGCCATTTGTCCGGACCTTTCTTGCCGGGGGACTGTGCCGGGGGCGGGTGCGCGGCTAGGGTCGGCGCGAGGAGCGCTCTGTCGTGAGGGGCTGACGCATGGACCTGATTCCCGTACCCCAGGTGGCCGTTCCCGACGAGGAGGGGCGCCGCTACGCCTTCGGCCCCGAGCCCGTGCTCGACGCCGGGCCCGGCTGCGAGGGCGTCGCGCGCTGGCTGCGCCGGGAGGTCGGCGGCGCCACCGGGTGGGCCCTGCCCGCGGGGGCGCCGGGCGAGCTGCGGCTGCGGCTGGAACCCGGGTGGGCGGAGCCCGAGGCGTACCGGCTGGAGGTCGGCGCCGACGGGGTCGAGCTGACCGGGGCGGACCCGGCCGGGCTGTTCTGGGGCGCCCAGACGCTGCGTCAGCTGCTCGGCCCCGACGCCTTCCGGCGGGCCCCGCTGCGGCCGGGGCGGAGCTGGGAGCTGCCGTACGCGCGGATCGCCGACCGTCCCCGCTTCGGCTGGCGCGGGCTGATGCTGGACGTGGCCCGGCACTTCATGCCCAAGGACGGGGTGCTGCGCTACATCGACCTGCTGGCCGCGCACAAGCTCAACGTGCTGCACCTGCACCTGACGGACGACCAGGGCTGGCGGATCGAGATCCGGCGCCACCCGCGGCTCACGGAGACCGGTTCCTGGCGCCCGCGCACCCGCTGGGGGCACCGGGCGTCCCCGCTGTGGAACGAGACCCCGCACGGCGGCTTCTACACGCACGACGACATCCGCGAGATCGTCGCCTACGCCGCCGAGCGGCACGTGCGGATCGTCCCCGAGATCGACATCCCCGGCCACTCCCAGGCCGCGATCGCCGCCTACCCCTGGCTGGGCAACGCCGACGTCGTGGACACCGCCGCGCTGGGGGTGTGGGACGACTGGGGCGTCAACCAGAACGTGCTCGCGCCGACCGAGGAGGTCCTGCGGTTCTACGAGGACGTCTTCGAGGAGGTGCTGGAGCTGTTCCCGCCCGAGGTCTCGCCGTTCGTGCACGTGGGCGGCGACGAGTGCCCCAAGGACCAGTGGCGGGCCTCGGCGACGGCGCAGGCGCGCATCCGGGAGCTGGGCGTGGACGGGGAGGACGGCCTCCAGTCCTGGTTCATCCGGCACTTCGACCGCTGGCTCGCCGACCGGGGCCGCCGGCTCATCGGCTGGGACGAGATCCTGGAGGGCGGCCTCGCGGACGGCGCGGCCGTCTCCTCCTGGCGCGGCTACGCGGGCGGGATCGCCGCCGCCGAGGCCGGGCACGACGTGGTGATGTGCCCCGAGCAGCAGGTGTACCTGGACCACCGTCAGGCGGACGGCCCCGACGAGCCGATGCCCATCGGGTACGTGCGCTCGCTGGAGGACGTCTACCGGTTCGAGCCCGTGCCGCCGAAGCTGTCGCCGGAGGCCGCCGCGCACGTGCTGGGCGCGCAGGCGAACGTGTGGACCGAGGTGATGGAGCACCAGGGGCGGGTCGACTACCAGGTGTTCCCGCGGCTGGCCGCCTTCGCGGAGGTGGTGTGGTCGTGGATGCCGGAACCGGAATCCCGTGACTGGGCCCGCTTCGAAGGGCGCGTGGCGGCGCACCTGGCCCGGCTGGACGCCCTCGGGGTCGCTTACCGGCCACCGGGCGGGCCGCTGCCGTGGCAGCGGCGGCCGGGGGTGCGGGGGCGACCGCTGGAGGGCACGCCCCCGATCGTGTGACCCGGGCGCACGCGCGGCCGGGCGGACCGGGCCGGCGCCCTCCCCGACCGGAAGCGGAACTCTTCGGGAACCTTTGGAACTGTCGCTCGAACAAGGATGGTCCGGGGGAAAACGGACGTTCGGGCCGGTGTCGTACGAAGGCGGCACGGGTGGGGCGGGAGGCATCCGTTGGCGCTCCGGCCGCGGGGCGCGCCCGGGGTCCGGGCGGCGTGAAAAGTGCGTGGCGGGCGGGTGTGCGGAAGATGTCCCGGCGCCCGCCGCCGGGCCCCGGACGGCCGGGGCCGGTGGTACCCGGGAGACCCTCGCGCCGGGCGGTCCCGAAGATGTGCCAGAGTTGCCACGTCCCGGCGGTGAGCACGTACCGTACGGCGGACAGGCGTGAGCGCCAGGACCGGGACATCGGGAAGGGGCAGCTGGGTTGACCACGCACGCACCGCACACACCGCATTCGGCTCAGGGGCCGCACACCCCGCACGGGTCGCCGGGGCAGGCGGCGCAGTCCGTGATGCTGCCGGCCTCGCTCGACGAGGCCGTCGCGGCGCTCGCCGCCATGCCCGCGGCCGTCCCGGTGGCCGGCGGCACCGACCTCATGGCCGCCGTCAACGCCGGACTGCTGCGGCCCGCCGCGCTGGTGGGGCTCGGGCGGATCAGCGAGATCCGCGGCTGGCAGTACCAGGACGGGCACGCGCTGCTCGGCGCCGGTCTGACGCACGCCCGGATGGGACGGCCGGATTTCGCCGCTCTGATCCCGGCTCTGGCCGCGGCCGCGCGGGCGGCCGGCCCGCCGCAGATCCGCAACGCCGGCACCCTGGGCGGCAACATCGCGACGGCCGCGCCGACCGGTGACGCGCTGCCCGTGCTGGCCGCGCTGGAGGCGGTGCTGGTCATCGTCGGCCCCGGCGGCTCGCAGCGCGAGATCCCCGTCTCCCACCTGCTGGCCGGGCGGGACATGCTGCGCCCGGGTGAGCTGATCGGTTTCGTGCGGGTGCCGCTGCTGCACGCGCCCCAGGTGTTCCTGAAGGCCACGGGGCGGACGGGCCCGGGGCGGGCGGTGGCGTCCGTGGGGCTCGTGCTGGATCCCGCGCGCCGGGGCGTGCGGTGCGCGATCGGCGCGGTGGCCCCGATGCCGCTGCGGCCGCTGGAGGCCGAGCAGTGGGTGGCCTCGCTGATCGACTGGGACGGGGACCGAAGTCTGGCCCCGGAGGCCCTGGAGGCCTTCGGCGAGTACGTGGCGGCGGCGTGCGTGCCCGACCAGGGGCAGCAGGTCTCCGCCGGAGTACTGCATCTGCGGCGCACCGTCGCCGTGCTGGCGCGCAGGGCCCTGGGGAGGGCGCTGACCTCATGAGTGAGAACGAGAACGTGAGCGGAACGACCGGGGACACGGGGAACACGGGCCACGCGGGGAACACGGGCCACGCGGCGAACACGGGTCACGTGGGGAACGGCGGCGGCGCGGAAGCGGCCGGGGGCGCCGGCTGGGGCTGGGAGCCGGTGCCGCACGGGAGCGACTACGACTCCGACGCCACCGCCTTCGTGCAGCTGCCGCAGGACATGCTGGACGCGCTCGACGCCGGCGAACCCCTCGCGGCGCCCGGGCACGGCTTCGTCCCGCCCCCGATGATCATGCCGCTGGGCTCGTCCGGCAGTACGGACCCCAGCGCCACCGGCACCTGGACGATGCCGGCCCAGTGGCCCGACGCGGGCGGCGCGGCCGGACAGGCCCCGGCCGCCGACGCGGCGGCCCCGGCCCGGGCGCCGATCCCGGCGTCGATCCCGCTCCCGGCGTCGGTGGCGGCCGCCTTCGCGGCGGCCGAGCCGGAGGCGCACGCGGAGTTCCACGGCGCCGCGCGGCCGGACACCGCGCACGCGGGGACGCAGCCGGGCTCCCGCCTGGCCTCCCACGCGGGGGCCCACGGGACGGCGCAGCACGCGGAGGCAGTGGAGCTTCCGGGGCAGGCTGGGCAGGCTGGGCACGCGGGGCACTTGGGGCTTCCGGGGCATGTGGGGCATGCCGGGCATGTGGGGCTTCCGGGGCACGCGGAGTTCGTGGAGCCCGCGGAGTTCGTGGAGCGTGCCGAGCCCGTGGGGTTCGCGGAGCAGCGGCACGTGCAGCACTACCCCGATCCGCACACCGGGGTGGACCAGGGGGCGACGGCCGAGTGGCAGTTCCCCGAGGCGCTGCACCGGGACGAGGAGTCCTCGGCCACCGGGCACTGGACGCTGCCGGCCGACCTCACGGGCGGCGGCGCGGGTACGGATGCCGGTGGTGCGGGTGCGGGTGCGGGTGTGGGTGCTGATGGTGCCGGTGCCGGTGCCGGTGCCGGCACCGGTGGTGTGGGTGTGGGCCCCGGCGGGGTCGGGTTCGGTCAGGGTGCCGGGAGTGGCGCCGCCGCCGGGCACGGTGGTGAGGTGCCCGGCGGGGCCGGGGAGTTCCGGGTCGGCGGGGCGGACGGCGGCTGGGGCGGGGCCCCGGCGGCGCTGCCGGGCGGGGCCCAGGACCCCTGGGCGGTGCCCGAGGCGCCGGGCGGGCCGGATGCGGAGGGCGTGGCCGCCGCGGCCGGGACGCCGCTGAGCGCCGGGGTGCTGCCGGGCGGCGGTGCCCCCGGGCCGCAGGGCGGCGGAGCCGGGGCGCCGGGGCGCGGGCCGAGGGTGCTGGGCGGTCCCGGTGTCGGGACCCCGCTGCCCGAGGGCTACCCCCAGGCCGGGCCGGAGCCCGAGTCCGTGCTGGACGCCGCCCCGGACATCGAGGCCTCGCACGGCCACGGGCCGGCGCAGCCCCCGGCCGGGGACGAGCGGCCGCGGCCGGCGGAGGCCGAGGGCGCCGACGCCGCGCCGGGGGAGGGGTCCGCCCCCGCCCCGGTACCGGACGGGACGGACGGGCACGGCTTCGTGGTGGGGGCCGGTGCCCCCGCCGGAGCGGAGGCCGCGCCCGCGCCGGGTGAGGACACCGCCGACCGTGCCGTGCCGGCGCCGTCCGGGCACGACACCGGGGAGTTCCCGCTCGGGGAGGCGGCGTACGAAGAGGAACGGCAGCCCGCCGTCGCCCATCACGAGCACCCTTCCGCTTCGTACGTCCTGCGCGTCAACGGCGCCGACCGGCCCGTCACCGGCGCCTGGATCGGCGAGTCCCTGCTCTACGTGCTGCGCGAGCGGCTCGGCCTGGCCGGCGCCAAGGACGGCTGCTCCCAGGGCGAGTGCGGGGCCTGCGCGGTGCAGGTCGACGGGCGGCTCGTCGCCTCCTGCCTGGTCCCGGCGGCGACCGCGGCCGGGTCCGAGGTGCGCACGGTCGAGGGTCTCGCGCAGGGCGGGGAACTCTCGGACGTGCAGCAGGCGTTGTGCAGGTCGGGCGGGGTGCAGTGCGGATTCTGCGTGCCCGGCATGGCCATGACCATCCATGACCTGCTGGAGGGCAACCACGCCCCCAGCGAGCTGGAGACCCGCCAGGCGCTCTGCGGCAACCTCTGCCGCTGCTCCGGCTACAAGGGCGTCATCGAGGCGGTCCGCGAGGTCATCGCGGAGCGCGAGACCACCGCGGCACAGGCCGCCGAAGCCGCGGGCCAGGCCCCCGTGGCGGCGCCGGCGGAGGCGCTGATCCCGCACCAGGCGCAGCCCGGCGAGGGCGGCGTGCACGGCTTCGACGCCCCGGCCCCCGGCCCCGGCGGGACCTTCGGCGGCAACGGCTTCGACCCCTCCGGGGCGTTCGACCCCTCCGGCGCGTCGGCCGGCTTCGACGCGGGCGTGCCCGGTCCGAACGGAACCCTGGGCGGCAACGGCTTCGACGCGTCGGGCGCGTTCGACGCCCCGGCCCCCGGCCCGAACGGAACCCTCGGCGGCAACGGCTTCGACGCGGCGGGTGCGCTCGGTGCGCCCGGTGTGCCCGGTGCGTTCGATGCGTTCGCGGCGGCCCCGGGCCCGGACGGCACGTTCGGCGGCAACGGCTTCGACCCCTCCGCCATGACCGCGCACGCCGGCGGCTTCGACGCGTTCGACGCCCTCGACACGACGGGCGCCCTCGGCATCCCGGGCACCCCCGGCGCCGCGGCCCCCGGGCCGCACGGGTTCGACGGCGCCCACGGCACCAACGACCCGCACGGCACCAACGGCAGCGGATTCGACGGGATCCACCACAACGGAGGCATGGCGTGAGCGGGCAGGACGCGGCCACGGCGACGACCACCACCATGACCATGGCGACGCTCAGCGTCGGCGCCGACGGCGACGGGAGCGGCGGCAACGGCGAGCAGCAGCGCCCCGCGCGCGGCATCGGCGTGTCCGTCCCCTCGACGGACACCCGCGCCAAGACCGAGGGCACCTTCCCCTACGCCGCCGACCTGTGGGCCGAGGGCCTGCTGTGGGCCGCCGTGCTGCGCTCCCCGCACGCCCACGCCCGCATCCGCTCCATCGACACCTCGGCCGCCGCCGAGATGCCGGGCGTGCGGGCCGTCATCACCCACGCCGACGTCCCCGGCGCCACCACCCACGGCCGGCGCATCGCCGACCGGCCGGTCTTCGCCCACGACGTCGTGCGCCACCACGGCGAGCCCATCGCCGCCGTGGCCGCCGACCACCCCGACACGGCCCGCCTCGCCGCCGCCGCCATCGCCGTCGAGTACGAGCTCCTCGACGCCGTCACCGACCCCGAGCAGTCCTTCGGCGCCGCCCCCCTCCACCCGGACGGCAACCTGATCCGGCACATCCCGCTGCGCTACGGCGACCCGGACGTGACGGGCGAGGTGGTCGTCGAGGGCCTCTACCGCATCGGCCGCCAGGACCCGGCCCCCATCGGCGCCGAGGCCGGCCTCGCCGTGCCCCGCCCCGACGGCGGCGTCGAGCTCTACACCGCCTCCACCGACCCGCACACCGACCGCGACCTCGCCGCCGCCTGCTTCGGCCTCACCCCGGACCGGGTGCGCGTCGTCGTCACCGGCGTCCCCGGCGCCACCGCCGACCGCGAGGACCCGGCCTTCCAGCTCCCGCTCGGCCTGCTCGCCCTGCGCACCGGCTGCCCGGTCAAGCTGGCCGCCACCCGCGAGGAGTCCTTCCTCGGCCACGCCCACCGCCACCCCACCCTGCTGCGCTACCGCCACCACGCGGACGCCGAGGGCCGGCTGCTCAAGGTCGAGGCGCAGATCCTGATGGACGCCGGCGCCTACGCCGACGCCTCCGCGGAATCCCTCGCGGCGGCCGTGGCGTTCGCGTGCGGCCCGTACGTCGTCCCGCACGCCTTCGTGGAGGGCTGGGCGGTCCGCACGAACAACCCGCCCTCCGGCCACGTCCGGGGCGAGGGCGCCCTGCAGGTCTGCGCGGCCTACGAGGGCCAGATGGACAAACTCGCGGCCGCCCTCGGCATCGACGGCGCGGAACTGCGCCTGCGCAACGCCCTGGCCACCGGCGACCTCCTGCCCACGGGCCAGACGGTGACCTGCCCGGCCCCCGTGGCCGAACTCCTCCGCTCCGTGCGCGACTTCCCCCTCCCCTCCCTCCCCAAGGACACCCCGGAGGAGGACTGGCTGCTGCCCGGCGGCCCCGAGGGCGCGGGCGAGCCCGGCGCGGTGCGGCGCGGGGTCGGCTACGGCGTGGGCATGGTCCACATGCTCGGCGCGGAGGGCGCCGACGAGGTGTCCACCGCCACCGTGAAGGTGGCCGACGGCACCGCCACCGTCATCTGCGCGGCCGTCGACACCGGCCAGGGCTTCGCCACGCTCGCCCGCCAGATCGTCCAGGAGGTCCTGGGCATCGACGAGGTGACCTGCGCCCCCGTCGACACCGACCAGCCGCCCGCCGGCCCCTCCGCCCACGGCCGCCACACCTGGGTCTCGGGCGGGGCGGTCGAACGGGCCGCGAAGATGGTCCGCACGCAGCTGCTCCAGCCGATGGCCCACAAACTCGGCATGTCCACCGAACTCCTCCAGATCCAGGACGGCCGGATCACGTCGTACGACGGCGCCTTCTCCCTCTCGGTGGCGGAGGCCATAGAGGGCAAGGAGCTCTGGGCCACGGCCCAGTGCCGCCCGCACCCCACGGAGCCGCTGGACGACCACGGCCAGGGCGACGCCTTCGTCGGCCTGGCCTTCTGCGCGATCCGCGCGGTGGTCGACGTGGACATCGAACTCGGCACGGTCCGGGTGGTCGAGCTGGCCGTCGCCCAGGACGTGGGCCGCGTCCTCAACCCCCGCCAGCTGGAGGCCCGTATCGAAGCGGGCGTCACCCAGGGCGTCGGCGCGGCCCTGACCGAGAACCTCCGCTCGGTCTCCGGCCTGGTCCGCCACCCCGACCTGACGGGCTACGCCCTGCCGACGTCCCTGGACGCCCCGGCGGTGCGGATCGTCCGCCTCGTGGAGGAACGGGACGTAGTCGCCCCCTTCGGGGCGAAGGCGGCGAGCGCGGTCCCGGTCGTCACGACCCCGGCGGCGGTGGCGTCGGCGGTGCGCGCGGCGACGGGGCGGCCGGTGAACAGGATCCCGATCCGGCCATCGGCGGCGGTGGCGGCGCCCAACTCGTAGCGGCCTGCCCCACCTTGCCGTCGGTGCCGGTCGTTAAAGTGGCAGGAGGCACGGGGGACGCACGCGTGCGGACGGGGAACGGGGGAGGACACCATGGCAGGGGAAAGCGCACTGGGACTGCTGGGCGGCGGCAACGTCGCCGGGGGCGTGGCGGACGCGGTGATGCGCCAGGCGAGGGCGCTCGAGGTCGAGTACGACTCGCTGACGGACGCCAAGAACCGGGTCGACGCCCTGCTGAAGAAGCTGGACGGCTCGGAGGCGGACGCGGGCAGACTCGCCCACGGCACCCTCCCGGCGGGCACCCTCGGCAAGGACTTCGCGGAGGCGGAGGCCCTGTTCAAGGCGTACGACAAGGTCCACAACGAGCTCCAGAACCTGTCGAAGGGCCTGGCGGGCCAGATCGAGGCCCTCGGCATCGCCATCCTGACGGCGGGCAAGGGCTACGCGGGAGTCGACGAGGAGACGCAGGCGAGGATGCGGGCGCTCATCAGACGCTCGAAGGAGGAGTACGTGAAGGACCGCGACCCCCTCGAGCGGGAGAAGGAAGCCGAGAAGCAGCGCCAGGGCTCCTCCGCCCCGACCCCGACTCCGACCCCGAGCACGTCGAAGGGCACGATCTGATGGCGATGACGAACTTCGAGGGCTTCTCGCACGAGCAACTGCTCGCGATGATCGACTCCCTCGACCCGGAGACGGTCAAGGCCCGCGCGACGCAGCTGGCGGACGCGGCGAAGGCGCTCAACGAGATCGGCGACACCCTCAAGAGCCACCAGGTCAAGGGCTGGGAGGGCGAGGCCGCCCACGCCTACCAGGAATGGGTGAGTCGCGCCGGCAGCGCCACGCTGACGCTGGGCCAGTACAGCGACGTGGGCAGCCAGTGGCTGCAGCACGCCGCCCAGACGATGATCGAGGTCAAGGCCAACACCCCGCAGTACGACAAGGGGGCGGCCGACAACCTGGAGGCGGCCCGCAAGTACCACAACGACCCGGACGCCCAACAGCTGGGCCAAACGGCCAACGCCAAACTGACGGCCGACCACGAACGAGCGGTCCAGCAACTGACAAAACTGGCCCAGTCCTACGACTGGTCGGCAACCCAACTCACGAGCGCCCAGCCCCCGACGTTCCCGGCTCCGCCGTCGGACTTTTATCCGCCACCGACCCTTTCGCAGTCCTCTGACGTAGCACGAGGCGGTGAAGGTTCCGCAGGTGCTACTGGGACTGGCTCTTCCTACCGAACCGGAGAGCCCTCGTTCAGCGCCCCCGCTACGGGCCCTGGCCATGTGGCTGGCCATATACCTCTGTTGGACACCACTCCGTCTCCCGCGCCTGGGTTGCTCCCGACGCCTGTGCTCCCCGACCGTGGTGTGGACGTGGATTTGGACCATGTCGGCACTCTTCCGGATAGGGCTGTTCCTCCGACTCCTGGTCTGCCCGTCGGGCCGGGGCCGGGAGTACCTGGCGGGAACCCTCCCAGCATCCCAGTCCCGCCCCTGACCTTGCCTCCAAGCGCTGGACTGCCACCGCTGGGCAGCGGCGCTCTACCGGCCACACGGGGTCCTGTCGGCATTGGTGGCAAGGTTGCTGGCATTCCGATTCCGTCGCCGCGCGATACAGGCATCGTGGGTGGTCGGCAGATTGCCACTGGCAGCCCCAGCGCTGGTATCCCGCGAGGCACGGTTATCGGAGCTGAAGGCCCGCACGCGGGTGGCGGACGCGGAATGCCCAACATGATGGGTGGAGGCTTTGGCGGTGCGCACGGTGCTCCGGGCGGGCCGGTTTCTGGTCGGAGACTGGCCATGGAATCGGGTGGCCTTGTCGGGGGCCGTCAGGCGCCAGGTGGTGGGCAGCCGTTCACCCAGGGCGGCTCGGGCCTCGTCCGCAACGGGACGGGCGCGAGTGCAGTGGGCCATGGCACCGCCGCTTCCCAAACCCCGGGCAAGCGGCGTGGAGACCAGGTGGGGGCCCGCCCCGATTATCTGGCCGAGGACGAAGAGACTTGGCAGGACAACCGTCGTGTTGTTCCACCAGTGATCGACTGAGTAGAACGGATAGTGACGGGATGCGTACGCGGAAGGTGACCTCGGCCCTGGTTGGTCTGCTGCTGGCTGGAGTCGCCGCCACCCCAGCGCATGCGGAGACGGTCCGGTCCAAGCAATGGCATCTCGATGCCATGAAGGCTGACGACATCTGGAAGATCAGCACAGGCAAAGGCGTCACTGTGGCAGTGATCGACACGGGTGTCGCACGCATCCCCGAACTCGAGGGCCAGGTGCTTCCCGGCAAGGACTTCGCGCCAGACACGATGGAGGGCGATGAACGTACGGACTACAAGAATCACGGTACGGGCATGGCAGCGCTCATCGCGGGCAACGGGAAAGGCCCTGGGGGAGTGGAGAGCGCGTTCGGTTTGGCCCCCGACGCCAAGGTTCAGTCCCTGCGGGTAGACATGAACGGAAATGGTATCTCTACAAACAACACGCTGGCTGACGCCATTCGCTTCGCAGCGGATTCCGACGCGAAGATCCTGAATGTTTCTTTGGGATGGGGTGATAGCGAGGAGCTGAGGAGTGCGGTCAAATACGCGCTGACCAAGGGAAAGCTGATTTTTGCCGCCTCTGGTAATGATGGCGCTGCGCAACTCAACTATCCAGCTGGCGCTCCCGGTGCGGTCGGGGTAGGCGCTGTCGATTCCGAGGGCGCCGTCACCAAGGAGTCGACGCACAACGCCGCAGTCGACTTGGCTGCCCCTGGAGTCGACATCGTTGGTGCTTGCGGGGGTAAAACGGGGCTTTGCAATAGCCACGGCACCAGCGACGCCACAGCCCTAACCTCCGCCTCCGCCGCCCTCCTCTGGTCCGCCCACCCCACCTGGACCAACAACCAGATCCTCCGCGTCCTCCTCAACACCGCCGGCAAGCCCGTGGACGGCGTAGCGCGCAACGACTACATCGGCTACGGCGTCGTCCGCCCCCGCATCGCGCTCCCCACCCCCGGCGACCCCGGTCCGCCGGACGTCTACCCCCTCCCCGACCTCGCGGCGGCGGCAGCCAAGGACACGCCCGTTCCCTCGACCGGGGGAAAGATCACCCCGTCGCAGGCGCCGCAGGCCGCCCCTGCGGTAGACAAGGGCGACGGCAGCAGCTGGACCTGGATCGCCCTCGGGCTCGGGGCCTGCGTCCTCATCGGTGGTGCCGTCACGGCGGTCGTCGTACGCAGGGCGGCCAACCGCTGACCTGACCCCGCACGGGAGTGGAGCGCACGGGATGTCCTTCGACGAGGAATGGGCCGCCGCGCGCGCCACGGCCACCGCGAACGCCTTCCTGCGGCTCAACCAGGCCTCCGCGGCCCCCGCCCCCGGCGCCGGCGCCGCCGACCTCGCGCTCAACCAGGACCACATCGGAGCCGTCGGCAGCGAGGCGTACAGGCTCCACTCCCGCCTCCAGACCGACGGCAAGCACGCCGCCACCGCCTCCGCCGAGGCGGCCGGCGCGCTCTCGAGGGAGGGCTTCGCCAGCGGGGCGGCCCTCGCCAAGGCGAACTTGCGCTGGGAGAGCCAGGTCAAGACCCTCGCCGCCGCCTGCGCCCAGATCTCCAACGGGCTGAACTACTCGCTCTCCTCCCACGCCAAGGAGGAGCAGCAGCTCTACGCCGAGTTCACGGCCTCCAAGATCGACGAGTACCTCAAGTAGGGAAGGGCGCGGTCGTGCCGACGTACGAGAACGTCCTGAACGCCCCGATCGACAAGCTCGCCACCGCCGTCCGCGACTGGCAGGCGATGGCCGCCAAGCTGGAGGAGCTGGCCGAGGCCGCCCGCAGCGGGATGAAGACCAAGTCCGACCGGGCCGAATGGAGCGGGGTCACCGCAGGCGTGGCGCGGCCCTTCGTCGACAAGACGGCCAAGGAGTTCGCGGACGCCGCCAAGGAAGCCGAGGGCATCCACCACGCGCTCACCCAGGGCCACGACGCCTTCAAGTCCTCCCGGGAGCGGCTGCGGAAGATCTCCGAAGAGGAAGCCCCCGCCGCCGGCTTCCGAGTCGACGCCAAGGGCAAGGTCGAGCCGCTTCCGCTCGCGACCGAGGCCGACCGCGAGGCGGCCCGGCACGATCCCGACTACCAGGAGTCGTTGCGCGTCAACCGGCCCCTGTGGCAGGCGAAGGTCGACGCCGCCGTCGACTCCTGTGACGACGTCGACCAGTCCCTCGCGCGCCTCCTCAACGCCAACGTCGCCGAGGACCACAACTTCAGCGCCCCGAAGTTCTCCGGCCTCGCCGCCGAACAGGCCGGCCGCGCGACCGACCTCGCCAGGAACGGCCGCGACCTCTCGCACGCCGAGCTGACGGAGCTCAACGAACTGCTGGCCGACAACGCCAAGGTCCCGGAGTTCGCCACCGCCTTCTACGGGAACCTCGGCCCCAAGGGCGCGCTCCAGTTCTTCGGCACCATGGCGACCGACACCTACGAGTACGGGAAGCTCGACGAGCAGCGGCTGAAGGACGTCCAGGAGCTCCAGCGGAACCTGGGCTTCAACCTGGCCACCGCCACCCGCTCCACCACCGAGCCGCACCTCCCCGACAGCTACGCGGCGGAGCTCCGCAAGCTGGGCACCCAGCAGATCCCCCTGGCCCGCTACGACCAGAACCCGCCGTACGGGTACCAGCTGCTCGGCGGGATCATGCGCTACGGCAACTACGACCCGAAGTTCCTCGTCCCGATCGCCGAGCACGCGACGCAGATCCACGCCAAGAACCCGGACTTCTTCGGCCAGACCCGGCAGATGAACGGCTACGGCAAGAACATGCTGAACCCCTCCGGGCTCAACGGAGCCGGCTACGACCCCGTGGTCAGTTTCCTGGAGGCGCTGGGCCACAGCCCGGAGGCGTCGGCCCAGTTCTTCGACCCGGAGCGCGAGCCGCAGGCCTACAACGGCGACGGTACGGCGAAGTCCGGGCCCGCGTATCTGGGCAAGGACGCCAAGGGGCACGCCGTCACGAGCTACCTCGGCTTCTTCGCCAACGAGAAGTACCACTCCACCATCGACATGGAGGGCATGAACCCGGACGACCTCGGCAAGGTCAACAGGTACATGCCCGACGCCCTCGGGCACGCCCTGGAAGCGGCGACCCTCGGACACGCCTGGGACGATCCGGCTCCCACCCTGTCGCGCGATGAGACGTCCACCCGGATCATGCAGGAGGTGGTGTCCACCTACGGCGGGAACCCCGAACTGCTGGACCGGCAGCGCTCGCTGGCCGACAGCATGGGCCGGATGGGCGCCGGCTACATCGACGATCTGAACCACGGCCTGAACGCGAACGACCCGCGGAGCGTGTTCGCGGGGGTCGCCTCCGGTCGCGCCGAGTTCGGGCAGGAGGAAGCCCGCCGGTTCCTGAGCAGTCTGGGCCAGCATCCCGACTCCTACGTCATCCTGTCGCAGGCGGAGTCCGTCTTCCAGGCCTCGGTGCTGGAGTCCCAGGTGGGGCCCGACGGCAGGCTCAACCAGAGCGGTCTGATGGAAGCGGCGCGCACCGGCGGCGAGTTCCAGGGGATCATGGACGAATCCCGGGGCAAGCAGATCACCGCCGACGCGGAGAAGTGGGCCAAGGACTACGACAAGGCGATGGAGAAGCGTTCGGGGTGGGTCGAGTTCGGGTCGACGGCGGCGATCGCGGCGGGTGTCGCCTTCCTGCCCGCGACCGCAGTGGCGGCGGGTGCGGCAGCGGTGGTCGTGCCGCTCGCCGTCGACACCGGCAGTGGCGCCCTGGAGCAGGTCGTCGGCGGAGTGGCCAAGGACTGGTCCGAGGCCGAGGCCGAGCGTCAGAAGGACCAGAAGGAGGGGCAGGCCTACGAGGACCAGGCGGCCGTCTACCGGCGCGGCGAGCGGATGGTCCACTCACCCGTGCGGCACTTCCTGTACCACCACCCGCCGAGCCTGGAAGACCCGATCGACGAGACCCTGAAGCAGTCCAGCCTGACGGGGTACGGCACCGGCTGCGCGCTCGAGCGCCACACCGGCAACCAGCCCGTGGTCGGCAACGACTAGAGGGATACCGGCGGTGAGAGGGCGGCATCGGGCCGCGGCGGCCGGGTGCGCGGCGGCCGTGGCCCTGCTGGCGGGCTGTGGAGGAAGCGGCGCGGCCCCCGGCCCGGCGCAGCCGACCGTGCTGTCCGGTGCGGGGGTGTGCCCCGGGGGGATCCTCAACCCCGGGGCCGTACGGGGCATCGAGACGGTCACCGGGGCGACCCGCTTCCAGCCCCCGGAGGAGGGGAGGGGCGCGGGGGTGCAGTGGGTGGCGGGCGTCCTGGTCCGTGGATACGCGACGGCCGGGGCGTCGCTGGGCGGTGAGGCCTGCCTGGCCGTGCCGGTGGACGGGGCGGGGCGGCGACGGCTCTCGCTGGGCTTCGCGATCCAGAGCGAGGAGCAGCGCGTCGGCGAGCATTCCGAGAGCGGCCGTGGCCACTACTGGGAGTACGACCTCGGCCGCAGCGCCCTGGCGATCTCGCGGCAGGCGAAGCTGTTCTTCGACTGCGCCAGTGCCAGGCTCGCGGGCCTCGCCCGGGCCGTCCCGGTCGAGACCATCGTGAGCGTGTCCGACGGATCGGAGGGAGACCAACCCGCCCTGCGCGAGGCCAACCTCACCGTCGCCCACTCCGCCGCCCTGGCCATGGCCCGGGAACTGGGCTGCAAGGACGACGGGGGTCTGCCCGAGAGGCTGCTGCTCCGGCAGACGGCCGCGCGGACCGTCGAGCCCTGACCGGGCCCGCCCGCCCACGCACGCGAGGAAGGCCGCCCAGGGGATCCCCCCCGGGCGGCCTCCGCTGCCTCCCCGAGGCCGTGACCGGAATCGAACCGGCGTAACCCGCTTTGCAGGCGAGTCCCTCAACCACTCGGGCACACGGCCGTGTTGTGCTGTGCCGGGTACGACGCTACGGGCCCCGCCCCAGGGTCGGAAGAGGGGCCCGGGGGATGCAATGTGACTGCCATGCGGCGTTTACACGGGTCCTTCGGCCTAGGTCTCGCGGTCCATGCGGGATCCGACCAATTGACAGGGGCGAGACCCGGTCGCGCACCTTACTCTGGGGCGATGAGCGCCCTTGAACCCCGGATATCAGAGACCAGCGACGCCGCTCCGCCACCGCCGGGCGGCGGGATTCTGGGGCCGGCGTACCGGACGCTGAGCGTCGGGATCATCTCCGTGATCTTCCTGATCGCCTTCGAGGCCACCGCCGTCGGGACCGCCATGCCCGTCGCCGCGCGTGAGCTCGACGGGATCGGGCTCTACGCCTTCGGGTTCTCCGCCTACTTCACCACCAGCCTCTTCGGCATGGTGCTGTCCGGCCAGTGGGCCGACCGGCAGGGGCCGCTGCGGCCGCTGAGCGTGGGGATCGGGGCGTTCGCCGCCGGGCTGGTGTGTTCCGGGACCGCCACCGTCATGGGGGTGTTCGTGCTGGGGCGGGCCGTGCAGGGGCTCGGGGGCGGGCTGGTCATCGTCGCGCTCTACGTCGTCGTCAGCCGCGCCTACGAGGAGCGGCTGCGCCCCGCGATCATGGCGGCGTTCGCCGCGAGCTGGGTGGTCCCGTCCATCGTCGGGCCGCTGGCCGCCGGGACGGTCACCGAGCACATCGGCTGGCGGTGGGTGTTCCTCGGGATCCCCGTCCTGGTGGTCGTCCCGCTGATCGTGGCGCTGCCCGCGATCCGCCGCACCGCCTCCGGGCCGGTGGACACCGGTGGGGCCGCGCCCGCCGCCTTCGACCGGCGCCGGATCCGCCTCGCCCTCGGGATCTCGGTGGGCGCCGGGCTGCTCCAGTACGCCGCCCAGGACCTGCGGTGGCTGTCGCTGCTGCCCGGGGCCGCCGGCGCCGCGCTGCTCGTGCCCGCGGTGCTGGGGCTGCTGCCGCGCGGGACCTACCGGGCGCGGCGCGGGCTGCCGTCCGTGGTGCTGCTGCGCGGGCTGGCGGGCGGGGCCTTCATCGGGGCGGAGAGCTTCGTGCCGCTGATGCTGGTCACCCAGCGCGGGCTCAGCCCGACCCTGGCCGGGTTCTCGCTCGCGCTGGGCGGGGTGACCTGGGCGCTGGGCTCGTGGGTGCAGTCCCAGGGGCGGACGGCGCCCTACCGGGAGCGGCTGATGGTGGCCGGGATGGTGCTGGTGGCGCTCGCGATCCTCACGGCCCCGGCGGTGATGGTCGAGTCGGTGCCGGTGTGGACGCTCGCCCTGGGCTGGGCCGTGGGCTCGCTCGGCATGGGGCTGGTGGTCGGCTCGGCCAGCGTGCTGCTGATGCGGCTGTCGGCGCCCGAGGAGGCGGGGGCGAACTCCGCCGCGCTCCAGATCTCCGACGCGCTGGCCAACGTGGTGCTGCTCGCCGCAGGCGGGGCGGCGTTCGCCGCGCTGGGCGGCGGGGCGGTCGGCGCGGGGCACGTGGTCGAGGCGGCGGCGGGCGGCGCCTCGCACCCGGCGGCGTTCCTCGTGGTCTTCCTGCCGATGGGCTGCGTGGCCCTGGTGGGGGCCTGGGTGGCGACCCGGCTCCAGCAGGAGGAGGGGGAAGGGGAGGGGGAGGGGTAGGGGTAGGGGTAGGGGGGAGGGGGGAAGGGGAAGGGGAGAGGGAGGGGGAAATCGGGTGAGTGGGCGGGGCGCCTTCGTTACGCTGCGTGCGTGAAAGACACCGACGACCTGGTCATCCGGCTCTCCGCCGCCGAGGCCGCGGAGCTCGCCGACCTCGCCGACGCCTCCGGCTCCACCCCCGGCGAGCACGCCCTCGCGGCCGTACGGGAGCACCTGCGCCGGGAGCGCGAGCGGGTCGGTACCGCCGCGGAGCGGCTGGCGCGGCTGCACGCGCCCCTGCTGAAGCGGCTCGGGGAATGACCGGGGTCCGCGCCGTGCGCCACCTCACCCTCGCCGAGGTCCTCGACCTGGCCCGGCACGCCTGCCTGGCCCAGGACCAGCCGGTCGAGCTGCGCGCCCCCGGACTGCTGGAGTCCGCCGTGCACCGGCCGAGGGCCCGCATGTACGGGACCCGGGCCTACACGGACCTCCACGAGCAGGCCGCCGCGCTGCTCCACGGCATCGCCGTGAACCATCCCCTGGTCGACGGGAACAAGCGCACCGCCTGGCTCGCCGCCGCCACCTTCCTCGCCGTGAACGGGGCCGATCCGGCGGCCGTGGACCAGGAGGCGGCGTACGCGCTGGTCGTCGACGTGGCCTCCGGCGCCGAGGCCCGGGTGCCGGTGATCGCCGACAGGCTGCGGGAGTTGCTCGCGGTGTGACGCTCGCCGCACTGCCCGAGGTCACGGGCCTGTCCCTCCGCGGGGGGTGCGGCGGCGCGGGTAAGGTGGCCCGGTTGTCCGTCCGGTCGTCCTGAGTACAGGACGACCGCCACCGAGAGCCCGAACCGGAGACCGTGACTACTACCGCCTCCCACCACCTCTCACCCGCCTTCCCCGGCCGCGCGCCGTGGGGTACCGCCAGCAAGCTGCGTGCCTGGCAGCAGGGGGCGCTGGACAAGTACATCCAGACCCAGCCCCGTGATTTCCTCGCCGTCGCCACCCCCGGCGCCGGCAAGACCACCTTCGCGCTGACCCTGGCCTCCTGGCTGCTGCACCACCACGTGGTGCAGCAGGTGACCGTGGTCGCGCCGACCGAGCACCTGAAGAAGCAGTGGGCGGAAGCCGCCGCCCGCATAGGCATCCGGCTCGACCCCGAGTACTCGGCCGGGCCGCTCAGCAAGGACTACCACGGCGTCGCCGTCACCTACGCCGGCGTCGGCGTGCGCCCCATGCTGCACCGCAACCGCTGCGAGCAGCGCAAGACCCTGGTGATCCTGGACGAGATCCACCACGCGGGCGACTCCAAGTCCTGGGGCGAGGCCTGCCTGGAGGCCTTCGACCCGGCGACCCGCCGCCTGGCCCTGACCGGCACGCCCTTCCGGTCCGACACCAACCCGATCCCGTTCGTGACGTACGAGGAGGGCAACGACGGCATCCGCCGCTCCTCCGCCGACTACACGTACGGCTACGGCAACGCGCTCGGCGACGGCGTCGTCCGCCCCGTGATCTTCCTGTCCTACAGCGGCAACATGCGCTGGCGCACCAAGGCGGGCGACGAGATCGAGGCCCGCCTGGGCGAGCCGATGACCAAGGACGCCATCTCGCAGGCCTGGCGCACGGCGCTGGACCCGCGCGGCGACTGGATGCCGAACGTGCTGCGCGCCGCCGACCAGCGCCTGACGGAGGTCAGGAAGGGCATCCCGGACGCCGGCGGGCTCGTCATCGCCGCCGACCAGGACGCGGCGCGCGCCTACGCCAAGCTGATCCGGGAGATCACGGGGACGAAGCCGACCGTCGTGCTCTCCGACGACACCGGCGCCTCGAAGAACATCGACACCTTCAGTGCGAACGACGACCGCTGGATGGTCGCCGTCCGCATGGTGTCCGAGGGCGTCGACGTCCCCCGCCTCGCGGTGGGCGTGTACGCGACGACGATCTCGACCCCGCTGTTCTTCGCGCAGGCCGTCGGCCGCTTCGTGCGATCGCGCAGGCGCGGCGAGACGGCGTCCGTGTTCCTTCCGACCATTCCCTACCTGCTCGGCTTCGCCAACGAGATGGAGGTCGAGCGCGACCACGTCCTGGACCGGCCGAAGAAGGCGGGCGAGGACGAGGACCCGTACGCCGAGTCCGAGAAGGAGATGGAGGAGGCGAACCGGCAGGAGGACGAGGACACCGGCGAGGACGAGCAGATGTCCTTCGAGGCCCTCGAATCCGACGCCGTCTTCGACCGGGTGCTGTACGACGGCGCCGAGTTCGGCATGCAGGCCCACCCGGGCAGCGAGGAGGAGCAGGACTACCTCGGCATCCCGGGCCTGCTGGAGCCGGACCAGGTGCAGCTGCTGCTGCAGAAGCGGCAGTCCCGGCAGATCGCGCACAGCCGCCGCAAGCCCGACTCGGAGGCGGACCTGCTGGAGCTGCCGGCCGAGCGGCGTCCGGTGGTTTCGCACAAGGAGCTGCTGGAGCTGCGCAAGTCGCTGAACACGATGGTGGGCGCGTACGTCCACCAGAGCGGGAAGCCGCACGGGGTGATCCACACCGAGCTGCGCCGCGTGTGCGGCGGGCCGCCGAGCGCGGAGGCGACGGCGGGGCAGCTGAAGGAGCGGATCAAGAAGGTCCAGGAGTGGGCCACCCGGATGCGGTGAGCCCTCCGGCCCGGACGGGAATGCGGAACGGGGTCCGTGCGCGGTGCGCACGGACCCCGTTGCCGTCGGGCGTGGAGCTGCGTCAGTTGGTGACGCGGCGACGACGGCCGGTGCCGGCGACCAGGGCGGCGCCCATGGCCAGGGCCACACCGCCGGCGCCGAGCGCCCAGCTGGTGGCGGCGTCCGCACCGGTCTCGGCGAGCTCGCCGCCGGTGTTGGTGCCGGTGCCCGTGCCGGTGCCGGTGTTGTGGTCGACGATCGGCGTGGTGGTGCCGCCGCCGTTCGGCTTGGTGTCGTTGCCGCCACCGGTGTTGCCGCCACCGTTGTGGTTGCCGCCGGTGTTGCCACCCGTGTTGCCGCCGGTGTTGCCACCGCCGTTGGTGCTGCCCGAGACGATCTTCGACTCGGCCCAGGCGGTGTCGGAGAAGACGTTCTCGTCCACGTTGCTGCCGCCGGCCACCGCGATCGCGATGTCGCCCTTGGGGGCGTTCGCGTTGAACTTGACGCGGACCTGGAGGCTGAGCGACTTGGCCGGGATCTCGACGTCGTCCGTCAGCAGCGCGACCGGGGTGCCCCCGTCGCTGATGACCTCGACGTCGTGCCAGCCGCCCTGGTAGTAGAGCTGGACGTGGACGTCCTTGGCGCTGAGCTTGTTGGCCTCGTCGGCGACGGCCAGGACGAGCACGTAGCTCTCCTGCGCCTTGCCCTTGGAGTTGTCGACCTTGACGGTGATGTTCGTCCAGTCGCCGCCGGCCTTGAAGGAGGCCGGGACGCCGCCCAGGCCGAGGACCGGGCCGGTGGCCTTGAGGTTCTCGTCCTCGTCGACCGGGGCCGGGGCCGGCTTGGCCGGAGCCGGAGCGGGCTTCTCGGCGGCGGGCTTGGCGTCCTTGGCCGGGGCAGGGGTCTCGACGGCCGGCTTCGCCGTGTCCGCGGCCGGGGCGGCCGGGGTCTCGGCGGCGGCGGAGTCGCCCTTGGGCGCCGCGTCCGGGGTGGTGACGGCCGGGTTCTGGACCTCGTCCGCCATCGCGGGCGTGGCCATGAGGACCGTCGGGCCCACCACGGCGGCGGCGGCCACGACGGCCATGCGCTTCAGGTTCACTTGGTGCTTCTCCCCTTGTATGCGTTCGAGGCGCGTGTCGCCCCGACCCCCCCAACATCTTTTTGAACACGATCAGAGTAATGGCCATGTAAACCGATTTTCGGTCGGGGGACATTACGAATCGATACAGGCCGGTGGCGAAAAGGGCCGAAACCGGCAGGAGGCGACCGGATTCTGGACGAGGCCTTCCGCTGAGCGGACCCGCTCGCTACTGTCCCCGCATCGAACGCCCCGTGGCAGCGCCGCCGCGGGAGCGCAGCCGGTGCCATGGCCGCTACCGGCGGCCTCTCCGTGCGTCGCCGAGGGACCGGCTGCGCTGAACTCATGAGAGTCACCGCCGTCCACCGACGACACAGAGGGAGAGGCAGCGACGTGACCGCGGAAACCTCCCAGACTCTCGACCGAGGGCTCAGAGTCCTCAAGCTGCTCGCCGACACCGACCACGGGCTGACCGTGACCGAGCTCTCCAACCGGCTCGGCGTCAACCGCACGGTGGTCTACCGCCTGCTCGCCACGCTGGAGCAGCACGCCCTGGTCCGCCGTGACCTCGGCGGCCGCGCCCGCGTCGGGCTCGGCGTGCTGCGGCTGGGCCGGCAGGTCCACCCGCTGGTGCGCGAGGCGGCCCTGCCCGCGCTGCGCTCCCTCGCCGAGGACATCGGGGCCACCGCCCACCTGACCCTCGTCGACGGCACGGAGGCGCTCGCCGTGGCCGTCGTCGAACCCACCTGGACGGACTACCACGTCGCCTACCGGGCCGGCTTCCGCCACCCGCTGGACCGCGGCGCGGCCGGCCGGGCCATCCTGGCGGCCCGTCAGGGCTCGCTCATCGAGCCCGGCTACACGCTCACCCACGGCGAACTCGAGGCGGGCGCGAGCGGCGCCGCAGCCCCCCTGGTCGGCATCACCGGCCTGGAGGGCAGCGTCGGCGTCGTCATGCTCGCCGACGCCGTGCCGGAGCGGGTCGGCCCGCGCGTGGTCGACGCGGCCCGAGAGGTCGCCGACGCCCTGCGGTGACCCCGCGGCGGCGTCACCGCCCCGCCGGACGCGGCGGTGTGCGGCGCGGGGCGGGCGGGCCGGGTCGGTAGATTGGCCGGGTGCTCTCTCGCCTCACACGTCTGCCGCGCCCCACCGCCCTGGCCGTCTGCGCCGCGCCCGTCCTCGCGCTGTTCGCCGTCGCGGCCCTCGCACCGCTGCCCTTCGTGGTGGCCGTCCCGGGGCCCACGGCCGACGTGCTGGGCTCCGACCAGGGCAAGCCGGTCATCACCGTCACCGGCGCCCCGGTCCGCGAGACCAAGGGCCAGCTGCGCATGACCACCATCCGCGCCACCGGGCCCTCGTCCACGATGAGGCTGCACGAGCTGGTCGACCACTGGTTCCGCAGCGACGAGGCGGTCATGCCCCGCGAGGCGGTCTATCCCACGGGCGGCAGCGAGAAGCAGATCGAGCAGCACAACCTGGACGAGATGACCCAGTCGCAGTCGGCGGCCGAGGCCGCCGCCCTCGGCTACCTCCGCAAGGACCCCAAGTCCGTGAAGGTCGACCTCAACCTCGCCGACGTCGGCGGCCCCAGTGCCGGCCTGCTGTTCACCCTCGGCATCATCGACAAGATCGACGGCGACGGCAGCGGCGGTGACCTCACCGGCGGGCGCAGCGTCGCCGGGACGGGAACCATCAGCGCCGACGGGACGGTCGGCGCGGTCGGCGGGGTGGGGCTGAAGACCCAGGCCGCCCGGCGGGACGGGGCGACGGTCTTCCTCGTGCCGAAGGCCGAGTGCTCCGACGCGAAGTCCGAGCTGCCCGAGGGCCTTCAGCTGATCCCCGTCACTTCTCTGACGGATGCGGTGAACGCCCTGCGGTCGCTGAACCGGGGAGAGGGCGTTCCGTCCTGCTGACGACGGACGGCGCCTTCGCGTCCATGGCGCGCCAGGCCGGGAAGACGACCGGGCCCAGGGTGGCCAGGAAGTAGACCGCGCCGAAGGCGAGCAGGGCCGTGCGGACGCCGAAGCCGTCCACCAGGAGGCCCGCCGTGAGACCGCCCAGCGGCATGACCAGCTCGCAGCCGGCCGTGGTCACGCCGGAGACCCGGCTGTGCAGTTCCTCGGGCACCGTCTCGAAGACGACCGTCGACAGGATCGGGTTGAGCACGCCCACGCTCAGGCCCGCCAGGGCCATGGTCACCGCGAGGGGGAGCGGGGTGCCGGTGACGGCGGCGACCACGTAGCGGGTGGCGCCGGAGACGAGGAACGCGCCCGCGAACAGCGCCCGGCGCGGGAGCCGCTCGCCCCACGCCCCGTAGAGGAGGGCGCCGAGCAGGGCGAAGCCGCCGAAGAGGGAGATCATCAGGCCGATGGCGGCGGAGCCGCCGAGGTCCTCGCGGCCGTGGACCGGGAGGAGCACGGACGACCAGCCCTGGTCCAGCCCGTTGGTCATCATGACCATGAGGGTGATGCCCATCAGCAGGCGCGAGCGGGTCAGGAACCGCCAGCCTTCGGCGAGTTCGCTGCGGTAGGCGGCGAACGAGGGCTTCTGTGCGGCCCGTTGGGGTTCGGCGGCCGGGACCCCGCGCAGGAAGGCGGAGACCAGCAGCGCCGAGACGGCGTAGGTGGCCGCGTCCATCAGCAGGACGGACTCCGCGCCGAGGAGGGCGATCAGCAGGCCGGCGACGGCGGCCCCGATCATCCGGGCGCCGCGCGAGACGGCGTCGTAGAGGCTCGCGGCCCGGGTGACGGTGGTGCCCGCGTGCTCGGCGAGGCTGGGCAGCAGAACGGCGCGGGCGGTCAGGCCCGGGGTGTGCACGAGGCCGCCGACGGCCATCAGCGCGCACAGCATCCAGAACTCCAGCAGCCCGGCGTAGTGCAGCAGGGGGATCGCGCCGATCGAGACGGCGCAGACCAGGTCGGAGACGGCGGAGACCCGGCGGCGGCCGATCCGGTCGATGACCGGGCCGCCGACCAGGGCCGCGACGACGATGGGCAGGGTGGCGCAGAAGGCGACGATCCCGGCCCGTCCGGCGCTGCCGGTGGTCTGGAGCACGAACCACGGGACGCCGATGAGGGTGAGTGAACTACCGGCTATGGAGATGGTGTTGGCGGCCAGGAGGGCCGCGAACGGGCGCCGGCTCATACGGCGTGCCGCTGGACGCGGGCGTGCGGGTGCCCGGGGCGCAGCAGGCGGGTCCCGGCGGCGACCAGGGCCTCGCCGAGCCGGTCGCGCAGGGCGGTGCCGGCGGGGCGGCCGGCGGGGGCGGCTTCGTGGGCGAGGCGCCGGGCGGCGGCTTCGGCGGCGAGTTCGGCGGCGCGGGTGGCGTGGATCCGGGTGTGCGTGAAGGTGTGCATGGCAGGACTCCTTCTGGGCGGTCGCGGAAAAGGGGTGGGGTGGGGCGGGGGAGGGCTACGCGGTGCCGTGGCGCGGGAAGGCGTGCGTGTGGATGCGGACCGTCTCGGTGTTCTCGGCCTGCGGCAGGTCGCGGTAGCTGTTCACCAGGTCGTGCATCTTGTGGATCAGTTCGGTGGCCTGGGCGGGCGTCAGGCGCAGCGTGTGGTCGCTCATGTCCGTGGCCACCCGCCACTCCCTCGGCCAGCTGTGGGAGTCGCCGAGCCAGGTGCTGAGCTCCTGGGTGTGGATGGTGGCGATCTCGTGGAGGAAGGCGTCGGCCGCGCCGCGGGTCTCCGGGTCGGCCTCGTCGTACATCAGCGTCTCGTCGAAGGCCGTGCCCTGGTGGACCGCCCGCCACCAGCGCTCGCGGCCCTTGCCGTGCCCGGGCGCGTCCTCGACGAAGCCGTGGGCGGCGAGCTGGCGCAGGTGGTAGCTGGTGGCGCCGCTCGACTCGCCGAGCCGCTCCGCCAGCCGGGAGGCGGTGGCGGGGCCGTCCTGGCGGAGGGCGGCCAGCATGCGCATGCGCAGGGGGTGGGCGAGGCCGCGCAGCGAGCGGGCGTCCAGGGTGCGGACGGCGGGCTGCTTGGGCTCGGCCTGTCGCTGCGGCTGCGGCTGCGGCTGCGGGTGTTCGGCGTTCGTTTCGGGCATGGCTCAACCGTAGGGCTTGCAAAGGGTTCTATGCAAGGGTTTCTTTGCAAGCTTTTCTTTGGACCCGTCGTGGGTGTGCTCAGCGGTCCCCGGCCGCCTGCTCCACCAGCGGGATGATCCGTAGCGGTACCGGGTTCTCCATCACGATCGCCGTCGAAGCCCGCACGATCCCCTCGAAGCCCACCACCCGGTCGATCACCCGCTGCAGGTCCGCGTTGGACCGCGCCACCAGCCGGCACAGCATGTCCCCGTGCCCGGTGGTCGTGTGCAGCTCCAGCACCTCCGGCACCCCGGCCAGGTGGGCCCGTACGTCCGCGCCCTGCCCCTGCTTGATCTCCAGCGTGGCGAAGGCCGTCACCGGATAGCCCAGGGCCGTCGGGTCCACCTGCGGCCCGAAGCCGCGGATGACCCCGTTCGCCTGGAGCCGGTCCAGCCGCGCCTGCACCGTCCCCCGCGCCACCCCCAGCCGCCGCGAGGCCTCCAGGACGCCGATCCGGGGTTCGCGCGCCAGCAGCACGATCAAGCGTCCGTCGAGCTCGTCGATAGCCATGGAAACCTTCCCTCGATCGGCTGGTCATACTGCACAGATCTCTCAGTCATCCTCGGGCTCTGCTGGGCATTCTGTACAGCGGAAATGGAAACTATTGCGCAGCTTGTGGAACGGCGGGACGCTGCGCACATGACTGAGACCCTGGACACCACCCCGCAGACCGCGCGTGAGGCCGACCCCTTCCCGGTGAAGGGCATGGACGCGGTCGTCTTCGCCGTGGGCAACGCCAAGCAGGCGGCGCACTACTACTCGACCGCCTTCGGCATGAAGCTCGTCGCCTACTCCGGACCGGAGAACGGCAGCCGGGAGACCGCCAGCTACGTCCTGACCAACGGCTCCGCGCGCTTCGTCCTGACCTCGGTCATCAAGGCGACGACGGACCACGGCCGCTTCATCGCCGAGCACGTCGCCGAGCACGGTGACGGCGTCATCGACCTCGCCATCGAGGTCCCGGACGTCCGCGCCGCCTACGCGTACGCCGTCGAGCAGGGCGCCCGCGGGCTGGACGAGCCGCACGAGGTCAAGGACGAGCACGGCACGGTCGTCCTCGCCGCGATCGCCACGTACGGCCAGACCCGCCACACCCTCGTCGAGCGCGTCGACTACACCGGCCCCTACCTGCCGGGCTACGTGGCGCGCGAGCCGCTGGTCGCGGCGCCGGCCAAGCGGACCTTCCAGGCGATCGACCACTGCGTCGGCAACGTCGAGCTGGGCCGGATGAACGAGTGGGTCTCGTTCTACAACAAGGTCATGGGCTTCACGAACATGAAGGAGTTCGTGGGCGACGACATCGCCACCGAGTACTCGGCCCTGATGTCGAAGGTCGTCGCGGACGGCACCAAGAAGGTGAAGTTCCCGATCAACGAGCCGGCGATCGCGAAGAAGAAGTCGCAGATCGACGAGTACCTCGAGTTCTACAACGGCCCCGGCGTGCAGCACATCGCGCTGGCCTCGAACGACATCGTCGCCACCGTGCGCACCATGCGCGCGGCGGGCGTGGAGTTCCTGTCCGTGCCGGACACGTACTACGACACGCTGGGCGAGTGGGTCGGCGACACCCGCGTGCCGATCGACGAGCTGCGCGAACTGAAGATCCTCGCGGACCGCGACGAGGACGGCTACCTGCTGCAGATCTTCACCAAGCCGGTGCAGGACCGGCCGACGGTGTTCTTCGAGATCATCGAGCGGCACGGGTCGATGGGCTTCGGCAAGGGCAACTTCAAGGCCCTGTTCGAGGCGATCGAGCGCGAGCAGGAGAAGCGCGGCAACCTCTAGCGGCTGGGGGCTCCGCCCCCAGACCCCCGCGCCTCGATCGCCCCCAGCTACCGCTGGGAGGGGCCCCCAGGCGGGGCTGTACACAGC
>NZ_JBHVUQ010000074.1:0-34894 GCF_042884105.1 Streptomyces sp. NPDC058157 | reverse complement strand
TCGTACGAGGCGACCAACTCGGCCACCTCCGCCTCCGAGGCCCGCACCGACACCATCGCGCCGCCCTCCGGCAGCGCCTGCATCAGGCGACCACGCGCCACCACCAGCCTGGCCGCATCAGCCAGCGAGAACACACCCGCCACATGAGCGGCGGCAATCTCACCGATCGAATGACCCAGGAGGTAGTCCGGGCGCAGGCCCCAGCCCTCCACCAACCGGAACAGCGCGACCTCGATCGCGAACAACGCCGGCTGCGTGAACTCCGTACGATCCAGCTCAGCGGACTCGTCCGCGAACATCACCTCACGCAGCGACCGCCCCAACACCGGGTCGACCTCCGCACACACCGCATCCAGCGCCGCCGCGAACAGCGGGAACGCCGCATACAGCTCACGCCCCATCCCCGCCCGCTGCGCACCCTGCCCCGTGAACAGGAAGGCCACGGAGCCCATGTCGGCGCGGCCGACGAGCGTCCGGTCCGCGGCCTCGCCCTGTGCGAGCGCGCGCAGGGCGGCAAGGGCGTCGGCGCGGTCGGCGGCGAGCACCACCGCCCGGTGCTCCAGCGAGGAGCCGATAACGGCGGTGGAGCGGGCGAGGTCGAGCAGGTCGGCGTCCGGGCGGGCGTCCATGTGTGCGAGGAGGGCGTCCGCCTGGAGCGGCAGGGCCGCCGCCGTCTTACCGGACAGGGCCAGCGGGATGCGGGGGATCCGTACGGTTTCCGCGGCCTGCCGGGGCTCCTCTTGCTGCCCCGGCCCCTGCTCCGCGCCGGCTTCTTCGAGGATGACGTGGGCGTTGGTGCCGCTGATGCCGAACGAGGAGACGCCGGCCCGGCGCGGACGGTCGGTCCGGAGCCAGTCCCGCTGCTCGGTCAGCAGTTCCACGGCGCCGGCTTCCCAGTCGATCTGCGGGGAGGGCTCGTCGACGTGCAGGGTCCGGGGCAGGACGCCGTGGCGCATCGCCTGGACCATCTTGATGACTCCGCCGACACCGGCGGCCGCCTGCGTGTGGCCGAGGTTGGACTTGAGGGAGCCGAGCCACAGCGGATCGCCGCCGGAACGTTCCTGCCCGTACGTGGCCAGCAGCGCCTGCGCCTCGATCGGGTCGCCCAGCGTCGTACCGGTGCCGTGCGCCTCCACCGCATCCACCTCGGCCGCCGACAGGCCGGCGTTGGCGAGGGCGGCGCGGATCACGCGCTGCTGGGACGGGCCGTTCGGGGCGGTCAGCCCGTTGGAGGCACCGTCCTGGTTGACGGCCGAGCCGCGGACGACCGCCAGGACCTGGTGGCCGTTGCGGCGGGCGTCCGACAGGCGCTCCAGGACGAGGACGCCGACGCCCTCGGACCAGCCGGTACCGTCCGCGGCCGCGGCGAAGGACTTGCAGCGGCCGTCGGCGGCGAGGCCGCGCTGCTTGCTGAACTCCACGAACGTGGCGGGGGACCCCATGACGGTGACGCCGCCCGCGAGGGCCATCGTGCACTCGCCGCTCCGCAGCGCCTGCGCCGCCCAGTGCAGGGCGACCAGGGACGAGGAGCAGGCCGTGTCCACGGTCACCGCCGGGCCCTCCAGGCCCAGGGCGTACGAGACTCGGCCGGACAGCACACTGCCCGAGTTGCCCGTGCCCAAGTAGCCCTCGACGCCGTCGGGGACGCTCTGGAGGCGGCCCGCGTAGTCGTGGTACATCAGGCCGGCGAAGACACCGGTGGCGCTGCCGCGCAGTGAGGCCGGGTCGATGCCGGCGCGCTGCACGGCCTCCCACGAGGTTTCCAGCAGCAGCCGCTGCTGCGGGTCCATGGCGAGGGCCTCACGGGGCGAGATCCCGAAGAATCCGGCGTCGAACAGGCCCGCTTCGTGGAGGAAGCCGCCCTCCTGGACGTAGGAGGTGCCCCGCCGGTCGGGGTCGGAGTCGAACAGCCCGTCGAGCTTCCAGCCGCGGTCCTGGGGGAAGGACGAGATCCCGTCGTCCCCGGCGAGGAGCATGCTCCACAGGTCCTCGGGGGAGCGGACGTCTCCCGGGTAGCGGCAGCCCATGCCGACGATCGCGATCGGTTCGTCGTCCGCGGACGGCGTACGCACGGCGGCGGCCGTGACCGGGTCGGTGTCTTCGTCGACGAGTTCGGCGCAGATGAAGTCGGCGAGCGCCTGCGGGGTGGGGTAGTCGAAGACCAGGGTGGCCGGCAGCCGCAGCCCGGTGGCCGCGCCCAGCCGGTTGCGCAGATCGATCGCCGTCAGGGAGTCGAATCCCAGTTCGCTGAAGGCCCGTCCGCCGGACATCTTCTCGGGAGCGTGCCCGAGGACGCCCGCCGCGGCGGATCGTACGAGGTCGAGGACGACGCGCAGCCGCTCCGGGGAGGCGAGCCCGCCGAGGGTCTGGGCGAGCCCGGCTTCGGCGGCTCGGGAGCGCGCCCGGCGGGAGCGGGGCCCGGCCGTGGCCGCGAGGCGTTCGAGGACCACCGGCAGGGTGCCGCGGTCGGCGCGGCCGCGCAGGGCCGCGCGGTCGAGGCGCATCGGGACGAGAGCCGGTTCTCCGCTGCCCACGCCGGTGTCGAGGAGCCGCAGCCCCTCCCCCACCGCCAGCGGCAGGATGCCGGCGCGGTGGATGCGGTCCACCTCGGCGCTGCCGAGCGCGGCGCCCATGCCGGCGGTCTCCTCCCACAGGCCCCAGGCGAGGGAGGTGGCGGGCAGGCCGAGGCCGTGGCGGTGGGCGGCGAGGGCGTCCAGGAACGCGTTGGCCGCCGCGTAGTTGCCCTGGCCCGCGCTGCCGAGCACGCCGGCCGCGGACGAGAACAGCACGAACGCGTCCAGGCCGTCGGTCAGGTCGTGGAGGTGCCAGGCCGCGTCGACCTTGGCCCGCAGGACCTTCGCCAGCCGCTCGGGGGTCAGGGAGGAAATGGTCCCGTCCTCGACCACACCGGCGGCGTGCACGACGGCCTTGACCGGATGGGCGGCCAGCAGGGAGGCCAGGGCCTCCCGGTCGGAGACGTCACACGCGGCAACCGTCACGGACGACGCACCCAGCTCCTCCAGCTCACCACGCAGCTCCCCGGCACCCGGAGCATCAAGACCACGCCGGCTCACCAGCACGAGGTCCCGCACCCCGTGACCGGTCACCAGGTGCCGGGCCACAACCGCGCCCAGACCCCCCGTACCACCAGTCACCAACACCGGACCCGCACCGAAACCACCGGCAGGCTGAACACTCTGCTCCGCCCGCACCAAACGAGGCACGAACACCCCGCCACCCCGGACGGCCACCTGCGGCTCACCCGAAGCCACCACCGAAGCCACCAGCTCCGACGTCAACGCATCACGCTCGTCCACATCGACGAGCACGAACCGGCCCACACCCTCCGACTGAGCGGAACGCACCAAACCCCACACAACAGACGCCGCCACATCGGCGACCTCCGCCTCACCGGCGGCCACGGCACCTCGCGTCACCAGCACCAGGGCCCGGTCCATGTCCGTCCACCCCTGCACCAGCTCCAGGGCCCGTGACGCCAACCCGTGGGCCGCACCCGGAACATCGGCCTCCTCGTCCGAGGAGGTCAGATCCACGACGAGGGCGTCACTTGCCCCCTCGGCGGCGGGCACGTCCAGCGCCGACCACAGCAACCGGTACAGGGAGTCCGCACCGCCGGGCGCGGCCATCCGGCCGTCGACCGGGCGCAGCGCGAGCGAGTCCACCGACAGCACCGGGGCACCGGTGGCGTCGGCCACCTCCACCTTCACCGCGGCCTGCCCGGCCGGGCTGAGGCGTACGCGCAGCTGCGAGGCGCCCGCGGCGTGCAGGGACACGCCCGACCAGGCGAACGGCAGGTGGCCCCGGACCGAGCCTTCGCGCAGGCCGCCGAAGCGCAGCGCGTGCAGCGCGGCGTCGAGGAGCGCCGGGTGCAGGCCGAAGCGGCCCGCCTCCTCGGCCGCGTCCTCGGGCAGGGCGACCTCGGCGAAGACCTCGTCCCCGGAGCGCCACGCGGCCCGCAGGCCCTGGAAGGCCGGGCCGTGCTCGACGACACCGGACTCCTCGTAGAAGGGTTCGACGTCGACGGGAACGGCGTCCGCGGGCGGCCACGAAGTCGGCGCGAACACCGGCCCGTCGCCGTCGGCCTCGGCGGCGACCGCTCCCGAGGCGTGCCGCGTCCACGAGCCGTCGTGCTCCCCCGCATCAGGACGGGAGAAGAAGTCCACCGACCGCAGACCGGCCTCGTCCGCGGCACCGACCACGACTTGCACCTGGACGCCACCGGACTCCGGCAGCACCAACGGCGCCTCGATCGTCAACTCCACCAGCCGACCACAACCCACCTGGTCACCGGCCCGCACCGCCAGCTCCACGAACGCCGTCCCCGGAAGGACCGCAGATCCGAGCACCCGGTGCTGGGCGAGCCACGGGTGCGTGTGCAGGGACAGCCGGCTCGTGAGGACGGTGTCGTCGGCGTTGGCGAGGGTCACGGCGGCGCCGACCAGCGGGTGGTCCGCCGCGTCGAGTCCGAGACCGCCCGCGTCCGCGGCGGCCTCCGGCACGTGCTTGGGCCAGTAGCGCTGGTACTGGAAGGCGTACGTCGGCAGGTCCACCCGGCGCGCGCCGGTCCCGGCGAAGTACGCGGCCCAGTCCACCGGCACCCCGTACGCGTAAGCCTGGGCCACGCCCGTGACGGCCGCCTCGGCCTCGTCCCGGCCCTTGCGCAGCACCGGCACGAAGACGCCGTCCTCCACGCACTCGGCAGCCATCGCGGAGAGCACGCCGTCCGGGCCGAGTTCCACGAACCGGGTCACGCCCTCGCCCCGCAGGGCCACCAGACCGTTGGCGAAGCGCACGGCCTCGCGAACGTGGCGCACCCAGTACTCCGGCGAGCAGAGCTCTCCCGCGGAAGCCACGGCGCCCGTGAGGTTCGAGACCACTGGGAGAGACGGGGCGGCGAAGGCGACCGACTCCAAGACGGTACGGAACTCGTCCAGCATCGGGTCCATCAACGGCGAGTGGAACGCATGGCTGACGGTCAGCTGCTTGGTCTTCACCCCGCGCTCGGCCAGCACGCCCGCGATGGAGGCCACGGACTCGGCCGCACCGGAAACAACCACGGAAGAGGGCCCGTTGACGGCGGCGATGCTGACGTCCTCGTACGAGGCGACCAGCTCGGCCACCTCCGCCTCAGCCGCACGCACCGACACCATGGCGCCGCCCTCCGGCAGCGCCTGCATCAGACGACCACGCGCCACCACCAGCCTGGCCGCATCAGCCAGCGAGAACACCCCGGCCACATGCGCGGCGGCGATCTCACCAATCGAGTGGCCGAGGAGGTAGTCGGGGCGCATGCCCCAGCTCTCCACCAGCCGGAACAGCGCGACCTCGATCGCAAACAGCGCGGGCTGCGTGTACTCCGTCCGGTCCAGCTCGGCGGAATCCTCCGCGAACATCACCTCCCGCAGCGACCGCCCCAGCTCGGGGTCGATCTCCGCACACACCGCATCCAGCGCCTGCGCGAACACCGGGAACGCCGCATACAGCTCACGCCCCATCCCCGCCCGCTGCGCACCCTGCCCCGTGAACAGGAAACCCGTCAGACCCGGGACCACCGCACCACGCACCACACCCGCCGCCGAACCACCCCGCGACAAAGCCTCAAGCGCCGCACCACGATCACCACCCCACACCACCGCACGCTGCTCGAACACCGAACGCGTCGCCACCAGCGAAAAACCGACATCCACCGGATCCACACCAACGAGCGGCACCAGCCGACCCGCCTGCGCACCCAACGCCTCCACCGAACGACCCGACACCACCCACGGCACCACCGGCAGAACCACAGGAGCCGCCACCACCGGCTCGGCAGCAGGCTCGGCGGCCGGCTCCGGCTCCGGGGCCTGTTCGAGTACCACGTGGGCGTTGGTGCCACTGATGCCGAACGACGAGACGCCGGCCCGCCGCGGATGCCCGGTCTCGGGCCAGTCCCGTGCCTGCGTCAGCAGTTCGACCGCCCCCGCCGACCAGTCGACGTGGGGGGACGGCGCGTCGGCGTGCAGGGTGCGGGGCAGCGACCCGTGTCGCATGGCCTCGACCATCTTGATGACGCCGGCGACGCCCGCCGCGCACTGGGTGTGTCCGATGTTCGACTTCAGGGAGCCCAGGTAGAGCGGTTGTCCGTCCCCGCGGCCCTGGCCGTACGTGGCGAGGAGGGCCTGTGCCTCGATCGGGTCGCCCAGTTTCGTACCGGTGCCGTGGGCTTCGACGGCGTCGACGTCGGCGGGTACGAGCCTGGCGTTGTCGAGGGCCTGGCGGATGACGCTCTGCTGGGACGGCCCGTTGGGGGCGGTCAGACCGCTGCTGGCACCGTCCTGGTTGACGGCGGAGCCGCGGACCACCGCGAGGACGGGGTGGCCGAGCCGGCGGGCGTCGGAGAGCCGTTCGACGAGCACGAGGCCGACTCCGTCGGAGAAGCCGGCGCCGTCGGCGTCGGCGGAGAAGGCCTTGCAGCGGCCGTCGCGGGCGAGGCCCTGCTGGCGGCTGAACTCGGTGAACAGGCGGGGGGTCGACATGACGGTCACACCGCCGGCTACGGCCAGCGAGCAGTCGCCCTGCCGGATGGCCTGGACGGCGAGGTGCAGGGCGACGAGGGAAGAGGAGCAGGCCGTTCCGACGGTGACGGCCGGGCCGACTAGGCCGAGCGTGTAGGAGACCCGGCCGGAGATCAGGCTGGCGGCGTTGCCCGTGAGGACGTGGCCCTCGATGCCGCCGCCGGCGTTGCGCAGCCGGCTGTCGTAGTTCTCGGCGCCCGCGCCGATGAAGACGCCGGTGCGGGTGCCGCGCAGGTCGGACACGTCGATCCCGGCGCGTTCGAAGACCTCCCAGGAGGTTTCCAGCAGCAACCGCTGCTGGGGGTCCATGGCGAGGGCCTCGCGCGGCGAGATCCCGAAGAACTCCGGGTCGAAGTCGGCTATGCCGTCGACGAAGCCGCCCTCGCGCGCGTAGCTGGTGCCGCTGCGGGTCTGTTCGGGGTCGTAGAGCTCCGCCAGGTCCCAGCCGCGGTCGTCGGGGAAGGGCGCGATGGCGTCGGTGCCGGCGTCGAGGAGCTCCCACAGGTCCTCGGGGGTGCGTACGCCGCCGGGAAAGCGGCAGCTCATGCCGACGATGGCAATGGGTTCCCGCTCGGCGTCCTCGATGTCGCGCAGCCGCTGGCGGGTGCGCCGCAGGTCGGTGGTGACGCGCTTGAGGTAGTCGCGGAGTTTCGCTTCGTTGTCCATCTTCATCCAACCCATCGCTTCGTCGAGCCCGTCGCGGCGGTCGACGGGAGCCGCCCCCGGGACCGCGCGCGTGGCGGCGGGCTCCCGGGGGCGTGTGTGCGTCCGGTGCGGCGCGGTCCCGTCAGGACAGGCCGAGCTCTTCGTCGATCAGGTCGAAGATCTCGTCGTCGCTGGCGGTTTCGATCGCGTCCTCGACGAGGGACGTGGCCGTCCCGGCGCCGTGCTTGTCACGCCATTTGAAGAGCAGGGTCTCCAGGCGCGCGGTGATCCTGTGGGACGCCTCGTCCTCCGCGTCGAGCGGGAGCAGCAGCATCGCTTCGAGCCGTTCCAGCTCGGCCTCGACCGCCGCGGTCCCCTCCGGTGTGCCCGTCCCCTCCGGTGCCAGCCGTTCCTCCAGGTGGCCGGCGAGGTGGGCGGGGGTGGGGTGGTCGAAGACGAGGGTGGCGGAGAGGCGCAGTCCGGTGGCTGCGTTGAGGCGGTTGCGGAATTCCACAGCGGTCAGTGAATCGAATCCCAGGTCGAGGAATCCTCGTGTGGGTTCGATGGCGGCCGGGTCGCTGTGGCCGAGGACGACGGCGGCCTGTCCGCAGACGAGGGTTCCCAGCAGGCGTGCGCGTTCCGGCCCGGTCAGGCCGGCCAGGCGTTCCCGCAGGCCGGCGGCGGTGTCGGCGGGCACCGCCGCGGTCTGTGCGGCGTTGCGCAGGCGGCCCGCGGGGCCCTTGGCGCGGGCGAGTTCGCGCAGGACGGCGGGCAGGGCCGGGTCGTCGGCGCGCAGGGCGGAGGTGTCGATCCTGGCCGGTACGAGGGCCGCACGTCCGGTGGCGGCGGCGGCGTCGAAGGCGGCCAGGCCCTGCTCGGTGGCGAAGGGCGCGAGGCCGCGGCGGGCCATGCGCTGGGCGTCGGCGGCGCCGAGGTGGCCGGTGAGGCCGCTGGCCTGCGCCCACAGGCCCCAGGCCAGGGAGAGCGCGGGCAGGCCGCGGGCGGCCCGGTGCCGGGCGAGGGCATCGAGGAAGGCGTTGGCGGCGGCGTAGTTGGCCTGGGCGAGGCCGCCGAAGGTGCCGGAGACCGAGGAGAACAGGACGAACATCGACAGGTCGAGGTCCGCGGTCAGTTCGTGCAGGTGGATCGCCGCGTCGGCCTTGGGCCGCAGGACGTCGTCGACCTGCCGGTCCGTCAGTGCGGTCACGGTGCCGTCGTCGAGGACGCCCGCGGTGTGCACGACGCCGGTCAGGGGGTGTGCGGCGGGTACGGAGCCGAGGAGGGCGGCGAGCGCGTCGCGGTCGGCGACGTCGCAGGCGGCGACGGTGACCTCGGCGCCCAGCGCGGTCAGTTCGGCGACGGTCTCGGCGGCGTCGGGTGCCTGTGGGCCGCGCCGCCCGGCGAGCAGCAGGTGCCGTACGCCGTGCTCGGTGACCAGGTGGCGGGCGAGGTGGCGGGCGAGGGTGCCGGTGCCGCCGGTGATCAGGACGGTGCCGTCGGGGTCGGGGGCCGCGGGCACGGTGAAGACGTTCTTGCCGACGTGCTTGGCCTGGGCGACGTGCCGGAAGGCCTCGCGGGCCTGGCGTACGTCCCAGGCGCGCAGCGGCAGGTGGGTGAGGTGGCCGCGGGCGAACAGGTCGAGGATCTCGGTCAGCATCCGCTGGATGCGGTCCGGGGCGACGTCGCCGAGGTCGAGGGGGTGGTAGGTGAGGTGGGGGTGGTCGGCGGCGAGGCGTCCGGGGTCGCGCAGGTCGGTCTTGCCGATCTCCACGAAGCGTCCGCCGGGGCGCAGCAGCCGCAAGGAGGCGTCGGTGAGCTCTCCGGCCAGCGAGTTGAGGACGACGTCGACGCCCGGGCGGTCGCCGGTGGCGAACCGCTGCTCGAAGTCGGCGGTGCGGGAGGAGGCGATCCGCTCGTCGGGCAGGCCCAGGGCGCGGAGGGTGTCCCACTTGGCCGGGGACGCGGTGCCGTGGACGGTCGCCCCGAGGTGGTGGGCGAGCTGGGTGGCGGCCATGCCGACGCCGCCGGCGGCGGCGTGCACGAGGACGGACTCGCCCGGCTGGAGGCGGGCGACGTCGACGAGGGCGTGGTAGGCGGTGAGGAAGACGACGGGGACGGCGGCGGCCTGGGCGAAGCTCCATCCGTCGGGGACGGGCGCGACGCGCCGGCGGTCGGTGACGGCCAGGGGTCCGACGGCGCCGGTGAGCAGGCCGGTGACGCGGTCGCCGGGGGCCAGGTCGGTGACGGCGCTGCCGGTCTCGACGACGACGCCGGCGCCTTCGGTGCCCATGAGCGCCTCGTCGGGGTACATGCCGAGGGCGATGAGGACGTCGCGGAAGTTGAGTCCGGCGGCGCGGACCGCGATGCGCACCTCGTGGGGTGCGAGGGGGGCCTCGGCGGCGGGGCAGGGCAGCAGCTGCAGGTCGTCGAGGGTGCCTTCCTTCACGGTGTCGAGGCGCCAGGCGGCGGTGCCGGCGGGCACGGCCAGGGCGGCAGCCGGGTCGACGGGCGCGAGGGCCGGCTTGTGGGCCGTGCCGCGGCGCAGCGCGAGCTGGGGTTCGCCGGTCAGCAGGGCGTCGACGAGGGCGTGCTCGGACTCCGGTGTGCCGTCGTGGTCGAGGAGGACGATGCGGCCGGGTGCCTCGGACTGGGCGGAGCGGATCATGCCCCAGAGGGCGGCGCGGGTGGGGTCCGTGACGTCCTCGTGGTCGCCGGCGGCGACGGCGCCGCGGGTGACGAACACCAGCCGGGCGTCGTCGAACCGTTCCTCGCCGAGCCACTGCTGGACGGTCGCCAGGGCGTCCCGAAGGGTGGCGCGCACGCTGCCGGGGGTGGCGGTGGGGGTGTCGCCGGTGTGGTCGGCGAGTACCAGGTCGGGGACCGGGCGGCCGTCCTTGACGGCGGCGTGCAGCGCGTCGAGGTCCGGGTGGGTGTCGGCGCCGGTGGCGGCCCCGGTCGTGCCGGTCCCGCCGAGCACGACGAGGGCCGGGCGGGGACCGGCGGCGGCCGGTTCGACGGCGAGCTCGGGCCAGGCGAGGACGTGGACGTCGGCGGCGCGGGTGCGGCGGACGGCGTTCAGCTCCCCGGCGGGAACCGGGCGGGAGACGAACGTGCCGACGGAGGCGACGGGTGCGCCGGTGACGTCCGCGACGAGCAGGGAGACGGAGTCGGGTCCGGCGGGCGTGATCCGGACGCGCAGCGCGGCCGCCCCCACCGCGTACAGGGCGACGTCGTGGAGGGCGAACGGCAGCCGGACCCCGGGCGCGTCCGGGCCGTCGCCGAGGGCGACCCGGCGGGCCTGGAGCGCCGCGTCGAGGAGGGCGGGGTGGACGCCGAACGCGGCGGCGCCGGCGGCCTCCGCGTCGGGCAGCGCGACCTCGGCGTAGACCTCGTCGCCGAGCCGCCAGGCGCGGCGCAGGCCCTGGAAGGCCGGGCCGTAGTCGTAGCCGAGGGCGGTGAAGGTGTCGTAGATGCCGGAGACGTCGACGGGTTCGGCGGCGGCGGGCGGCCAGGCGGCCAGGTCCGCGCCGGGCGCGGCGGAACCGTCGGCGGTCCCGGGGGCCTCGGGGGCCTCGGGGGCGAGTACGCCGCTGGCGTGGCGGGTCCAGTCGGCCGGGCCGTCGGCGTCTTCGCCGTCGGGCCGCGAGTACAGCTCCAGGGTGCGCCGGCCCGTGGTGTCGGGGGCGGCGACGGTGACCTGGAGCCGCAGGCCCGTGTCCTCGGGCAGGAGCATCGGCGCTTCGAGGGTGAGTTCCTCGACGTGCCCGCAGCCGACCTGGTGGGCGGCGTGCAGGGCGAGTTCGACGTACGCGGTGCCGGGGAGCAGCGCGGTGCCGGCCACGGCGTGGTCGGCGAGCCAGGGGTGGGTGTCCCGGGCGACCCGGCCGGTGAACAGCACGTCGTCCCCGCCGGCCCGGGTCACGACGGCTCCGAGCATGGGGTGCGCGGACGCGCTGAGGCCCGCGGCGGACAGGTCGCCGACGGTGCGGACGGCGGCGTCGGGCCAGAACCGCTGGTGCTGGAAGGGGTACGTGGGGAGGGCGACGCGGCGGGCACCGGTGTCCTCGAAGGCCTTCGCCCAGTCGACGTCGGCGCCGTTCACCCAGGCTTCCGCGAGGGAGGTCAGCAGGCGGGGCAGTCCGCCTTCGTCCCGGCGCAGGCTGCCGACCGCCGCCACGTCCATCTCGGCGAGGCCGACGGCGAGGACGGGGTGCGGGCTCGACTCGACGAACAGCCGGTGCCCGTCGGCGACCGCGGACGCGACGGCCTGCTCGAAGAGGACGGTGTTGCGCAGGTTCCGGTACCAGTAGCCGCCGTCCAGCTCGGTCCCGTCCAGCAGCTCGCCGGTGAGGGTCGAGTACATGGGGATCGACGCCTGCCGGGGGTTCAGGCCGGTCAGCAGGTCGGCCAGTTCGGCTTCGAGCTTCTCCACGTGGGCGCAGTGCGAGGCGTACTCCACCGCGACCCGGCGGGCCCGGATCCCCTCGGCTTCGAGGACGGTGACCAGTTCGGCGCAGGCGTCCGCGTCGCCGGAGACCACCGTGGAGACCGGCCCGTTGACGGCGGCGACGGCGAGGCGGCCCTCGAAGGAAGCGGCGATCCGCGCCCCGGCGTCGGCCGCCGAGAGGCTCACGGAGACCATGCCGCCGAGACCGGCGATGGCGTCGATCGCCTGGCTGCGCAGCGCGACGACCTTGGCGGCGTCCTCCAGGGACAGCGCCCCCGCGACGCACGCGGCGGCGATCTCGCCCTGCGAGTGGCCGATCACCGCCGACGGCTCGACCCCGTAGGACTTCCAGACCTCGGCCAGCGCCACCATCACCGCGAACAGCACCGGCTGGACCACGTCCACACCCTCGAGGGCGTCGTCCGAGCGCAGGACCTCGGTCAGCGACCAGCCGACATGAGGCGCCAGGGCGGCCTCGCACTCCGCGATCCGCGCCGCGAACACCGGCGAGGAGTCCAGCAGCCCGACGGCCATGCCGACCCACTGCGAACCCTGCCCCGGGAAGACGAACACCGGGCCGGTGTCCGAGGCCGTCGCCCGGCCTCGGACCACCCCCGGCACGTCCCGGCCCTCGGCCAGGGCGGTCAGGGAGTCCGTGAAGACCGGGCCGAGGACGACGGCCCGGTGCTCCATGACCGCGCGCGTCGTCGCCAGCGACAGGCCGACGTCGACGGGCTCCGCGTCCGGGAGGCCGGCGAGGTACGCGCCGAGGCGCTCGGCCTGGTCCCGTACCGCGGCCTCGGAACGGGCCGAGAACACCCACGGAACGGCACCGGGCGTCCTGTGTTCCCCGGCCGGCCCGGTCTCGGCGGCCTCCGCCCCGGCAGCCGCCTCGGGGGCCTGCTCCAGCACCACGTGCGCGTTGGTGCCGCTCACCCCGAACGAGGACACCCCCGCGCGGCGGGGGCGTCCGGTGTCGGGCCAGTCCCGGGCGTCGCCGAGCAGCTCGACGGCGCCCGCGCTCCAGTCGACGTGCGGGGTCGGCTCGTCGACGTGGAGGGTCTTGGGCAGGACGCCGTGCCGCATCGCCCCGACCATCTTGATGACGCTCGCCACGCCGGCGGCGGACTGGGTGTGGCCGATGTTCGACTTCACCGAGCCGAGGTAGAGGGGCCGGTCGGCAGGGCGGCCCTGGCCGTAGGCGGCGAGCAGGGCGTCCGCCTCGATGGGGTCACCGAGCGCGGTGCCGGTGCCGTGGGCCTCGACCACGTCGACCTGTTGCGGGGACAGGCCCGCGTCGTCCAGGGCGGCGCGGATGACGCGCTGCTGGGCGGGCCCGTTGGGGGCGGTCAGCCCGTTGGAGGCGCCGTCCTGGTTGACCGCGGACCCGCGGACCACCGCGAGGACGTGGTGCCCGTTGGCCTCGGCGTCCGACAGGCGTTCCAGGACCAGCAGGCCCACCCCTTCGGACATGCCCATGCCGTCGGCGTCGGCGGAGAACGCCTTGGAGCGGCCGTCGGCGGCCAGACCGCGCTGCCGGGAGAACTCGACGTAGCGGCGCGGGGTGGACATGACGCAGACGCCGCCGACGAGGGCGAGGGTGCACTCCCCGCCGCGCAGCGCCCGGGCGGCGAGGTGGAGGGCGACCAGCGACGAGGAGCAGGCCGTGTCGACGGTCACCGCGGGGCCTTCGAGGCCCAGGGTGTAGGAGAGGCGGCCGGACATGACGCTGCCGGTGCTGCCGATGCCCCGGTAGCCTTCGGTGCCCTCCGGCGGGTCGGCGAGGAGGGCCGCGTAGTCCTGCCCGTTGGTGCCCACGTACACGCCGGTGCGGCTGCCGCGCAGCGACGCCGGGTCGATGCCGGCCCGTTCGAACGCCTCCCAGGAGGTCTCCAGCAGCAGCCGCTGCTGCGGGTCCATCGCGAGGGCCTCGCGGCGGTTGATCCCGAAGAAGTCGGCGTCGAAGCCGGCCGCGTCGTGGAGGAAGCCGCCCCGGCGCACGTAGCTGTGGCCCTGGCGGTCCGGGTCCGGGTCGAAGAGGTCGTCGAGGGGCCACCCGCGTTCGGTGGGGAACCCGGAGGTGGCGTCGACGGCTTCGCTGACGAGGGTCCACAGGTCCTCGGGGGACCGCACGCCGCCCGGGTAGCGGCAGCTCATGCCGACGATGGCCAGCGGCTCGTGCTGCCGGGCCTCCAGGTCGTGCAGGCGGCGGCGGGTGTGGCGCAGGTCGACGGTGACCCGCTTCAGGTAGTCGGCGAGCTTGTCTTCATTCGCCATGGGAGGTCCTCCGGGTGGCTGTTCGGGCGGCGTGGACGCCGGTGCGGCGGGCGAGCGCCTCAGCGGTTTCCGAGTTCTTCGTCGATGAGCTCGAACAGCTCCTCGTGACTGGCGAGTTCGAGGTCTGCGTCGTCGACGGTGGCGGTGAGGGCCGGGGACGGGAGCGCCGTCGGCACGGCCTCGCCGCAGCGGCGCAGCAGGGACCGCAGGCGGTCGGCGAACCCGGCTCGGGCGTCGTCGGCCTCGGAGACGCCGGCGAGTACCGCTTCGAAGGCGTCCAGTGCGGAAAGGCCGCGGGTGATGTCGTCGGCGGCTTCGTCCGGCAGGAGTTCGGCGCGCAGGTGCGCGACGAGGGCCGCCGGGGTCGGGTGGTCGAAGACCAGGCCGGCGGGCAGGCGCAGGCCGGTGGCGGCGCCGAGCCGGTTGCGCAGGTCCACTCCGGTCACGGAGTCGAAGCCCAGGTTCTTGAAGGGCCGGCGGGCGTCGATGCCGTCGGCGTCCGCGTGGCCGAGTACGGCGGCCACCTGCCGGCGTACGAGCGCGGTCAGGGCCCGGTCGCGTTCCGCCTCGGGGAGGGCGGCCAGTTCGTCGCGCAGGGAGCGCTCCGGGACGGCCTCGGTCTGCGGCGCGGGTGCCGCGGCCGTGGCGGGTCCGGTGGCGGCGCGGTGTGCGGCGAGGACCGGGTCGAGGAGCCGGCTGGGCCGGGTGGCGGTGAAGGCGACGGCGAAGCGCTCCCAGTCGACGTCGGCGACGACCGCGGCCGGCTCCTCCTGTTCGACGGTGCGCCGCAGCGCGGTCAGTGCCGGTCCGGGGTCCATGGGCGGAACTCCGTGCAGCGCCCGCAGCTGCGTCGCCTCCCGCTCCTGCGCGGTCGGTGCGGGGCCCTCCCAGGAGCCCAGGTGCACGCAGGTGGCGGCCAGTCCTGCGGCGCGGCGCCGGGTGGCGAGTGCCGCGAGGTGGGCGTCGGAGGCGGCGAGCGCGCCCTGTCCGGTCGCCCCGAGGGCGCCGGCGGTGGTGGCGCACAGGACGAACGCGTCGAGGTCCAGGGTCGCGGTGAGGGCGTCCAGGTGCCGGGCCGTGTGCACCGTGCGGGCGAGCGCCCCGGCCAGTGCGGCGGGCGCGAGCTCGTCCAGCGGGGCCCGCAGGTCGAGCTGCGGGGCGTGCACGACGGCCGTCAGCGGGAGTTCGGCGGGCACGGTGGCCAGCAGCGCGGCGAGCGCGTTCCGGTCCGCGGTGTCGCAGTCCACGACGGACACGCGGGGCGAACCGCCCTCGGTGCCGGTGGCGGCGAGTGCGGCGAGCACGCGCTCGCGGGCCGTGTGCCCGTCCACGGGGAGCAGCAGGTGCTCCGCGCCCTGCTCGGCGAGCCAGCGGGCGGCGTGCCCGCCGGTGACTCCGTCGGCGCCGGTGACCAGGACGGTCCCGGACGGGTCCCAGGCCCGTGCCGGGGTCCGGCCGGCCCGGGGCGCGGCGGGGGCGATCCGGCGGGCGTGGAGGCCCGAGGGCCGCAGCGCCAGCCGGTCCTCGGCCGGGGTGCCGTCGTGGGAGGCGGCGAGGAGGCGGCCGAGGAGCTCGGTGCTCCGTGCGTCCGGGGCGGCCGGCAGGTCGAGGAGGCCGCCCCAGCGTTCGGCGTACTCCTGCGCGGCGACCTGCCCGAAGCCCCAGACCAGGGCCTGGTCCGGGTCGGCGGTGTCTTCGGGGTCCACTGCCGCCGCGCCGCGCGTCAGGCACCACAGCGGGGCGTCGCCGCCGGTTTCGCCGAGGGCCTGTACGAGGGCGGCCGTCGCCGCGAGTCCGGCGGGCAGGCCGGGGTGGGCGGGCGCGTCTCCGCCGACCAGGGCCAGCAGGGACAGGACTCCCGCGGGGGCGAGGCCGTCGGTGTGCCGTGCGAGGTGGCGGGTGAGTGCGGGCCGGTCGAGTTCGCCCGCGGGTACGTCGATCCGCAGGACGTCGGCGCCGCGGGCGCCGAGTGCGTCGGCGCAGTCGGCGGCCAGCGGGTCGGCGGCCGCGCCGGCGGGCACGAGGAGGAGCCAGGTGCCCGGCAGGAGGCCGTCGGACGGGTCGGGCAGCGGTGTCCAGTCGAGGTGGTGGCGCAGCCGGTCGGCGGCGTCGGCGACGGGGCCGGCGGGGGTCTTGGGCTGCGGCCAGAACCGCTCGCGCTGGAAGGGGTAGGTGGGCAGGCCGACGCGTCGGGCGCCGGTGCCGTCGAAGGCCGTCGTCCAGTCGACGTCGGCGCCGGCCGCCCAGGCCTCGGCGAGCGAGGTGAGGATCCGGCGCGGTCCGCCCTCGCCGCGGCGCAGGGTGCCGATGGCCGTCGCGTCCATCTCGGCGAGCCCGACGGCGAGGACCGGGTGGGGGCTGCACTCGGCGAAGAGGCGGTGGCCGTCGGCGAGCGCCCGGTTCACGGCCTGCTCGAACAGGACGGTTTCGCGCAGGTTGCGGTACCAGTAACCGCCGTCGAGTTCGGTGCCCTCCAGCAGCTCGCCGGTCAGGGTGGAGTACATGGGGACGGCCGCGCGGCGCGGGCGCAGTCCGCCCAGCAGTTCGGCGAGTTCGCCTTCGACCTTCTCGACGTGCGAGCAGTGGGAGGCGTAGTCCACGGCGACCCGGCGGGCCCGGACGCCGTCGGCCTCCAGTTCGGCCACCAGCTCCAGGCAGGCACCGGTGTCACCGGAGACGACCGTGGAGGAGGGTCCGTTGACCACGGCCACGGCCAGCCGGCCGGCGTAGGGGGCGATGCGCTTCTGCGCGTCCTCGGCGGAGAGCGGGACGGAGACCATGCCGCCGAGCCCCGAGAGGACCTCGATGGCCTGGCTGCGCAGGGCCACGACCTTGGCGGCGTCCTCCAAGGACAGGGCGCCCGCCACGCAGGCGGCCGCGATCTCGCCCTGGGAGTGGCCGATCACAGCGGCCGGCTCGACGCCGTAGGACTTCCAGACCTCGGCCAGGGCCACCATCACGGCGAAGAGGACGGGCTGCACCACGTCGACCCGGTCCAGCGGGTCCTCCGAGCGCAGGACCTCGGTCAGGGACCAGTCCACGTAGTCGGCGAGGGCCTCCTCGCACTCGGCGATCCGGGCCGCGAACACGGGCGACGCGTCGAGCAGCCCGACGGCCATGCCGGTCCACTGGGACCCCTGTCCCGGGAAGACGAAGACGGGGCGGGAGGCGCCGGCGCCGGCGTGGCCGCGGACCACGCCGGGTGCCTCGCCGCCCTCGGCGAGGGCGGTGAGTGCGGCGAGCGCCTCGGCGGGGTCGGTGCCGAGGACCACCGCGCGGTGCTCCATCACCGTGCGCGTCGTGGCCAGCGAGGTGCCGATGTCGGCCGGGTCCATGTCGGGGTGCCCGGCGAGGTGGGCGCCGAGGCGTTCGGCCTGCGCCCGTACGGCGGCTTCGGAACGGGCCGAGAAAACCCACGGCACGACGTCCGGCGCGGAGCGCTCCCCCGCCGCCGTCGCGGGCTCCTGCGGGGCCTGCTCCAGCACGACGTGGGCGTTGGTGCCGCTCATGCCGAAGGAGGAGACGGCCGCCCGGCGCGGGCGGCCGGTGTCCGGCCAGTCCTCGGTCTCGGTGAGGAGTTCCACCGCGCCGGCCGACCAGTCGACGTGCGGGGACGGCGCGTCCACGTGCAGGGTCCTGGGCAGCACGCCGTGGCGCATGGCCTCGACCATCTTGATGACGCCGGCGACGCCGGCGGCGGCCTGGGTGTGGCCGATGTTCGACTTCAGGGAGCCCAGCCGCAGCGGCTCGCCGCCGTCGCGGCCCTGCCCGTAGGTGGCCAGCAGGGCCTGTGCCTCGATCGGGTCGCCGAGCTTGGTACCGGTCCCGTGCGCCTCGACGACGTCGACCTCGGTCGCGTCGAGTCCGGCGTCGGCCAGTGCGGCGCGGATGACCCGCTGCTGGGACGGCCCGTTGGGGGCGGTCAGGCCGTTGCTGGCGCCGTCCTGGTTGATGGCCGAACCGCGGATGACCGCGAGCACCGGGTGGCCGTGGCGGCGGGCGTCGGAGAGCCGTTCCACCAGGAGCATGCCCACGCCCTCGCCCCAGGCGGTGCCGTCCGCCGCCTCGGCGAAGGCCTTGCAGCGGCCGTCGACGGCGAGACCGCGCTGGCGCGAGAAGTCCACGAACCGGCGGGGCGTCGACATCAGCGTCACGCCGCCCACGACGGCCAGGGAGCACTCGCCGCCGCGCAGCGACCGGGCCGCCCAGTGCAGGGCGACCAGCGAGGAGGAGCAGGCGGTGTCCACCGACACGGCGGGCCCCTCGAAGCCGTAGGTGTAGGAGATGCGGCCGGACATGACGCTGACCGCGTTGCCGGTGGCCCGGTGGCTCTCGACGTCGTCGACGGAGTCCATCAGCACCGGCACGTAGTCCTGGCCGTTGGTGCCGATGTACACGCCGGTGCGGCTGCCGCGCAGCGACGCCGGGTCGATGCCGGCCCGCTCGAACGCCTCCCAGGAGGTCTCCAGCAGCAGCCGCTGCTGCGGGTCCATCGCGAGGGCCTCGCGGGGCGAGATCCCGAAGAAGGCCGGGTCGAAGCCGGACAGGTCGTCGAGGAAGCCGCCGCGGCGGGTGTAGGAGGTGCCGGTGCGGTCGGGGTCCGGGTGGTGGAGGGCGGCGAGGTCCCAGCCCCGGTCGGCCGGGAAGTCGGTGGTGGCGTCGTGGCCGCCGAGCACCAGCCGCCACAGGTCCTCGGGGCTGTCGACACCGCCGGGGAAGCGGCAGCTCGTCGCGATGACGGCGAGCGGCTCGTCGTGACCGTCGTCCGCCGCCGGGGCGCCGGGGGCGGTCTCGTCGTCGTCCTCGGCGCCGAGGAGTTCGGCGCGCAGGTGGCCGACGAGCGCCCGGGGCGTCGGGTGGTCGAAGATCAGGGAGGCGGGCAGGCGCAGACCGGTCGCGGCACCGAGCAGGGTGCGCAGTTCCACCCCGGTGAGGGAGTCGAAGCCGAGGTCCTTGAAGGCCCGGTCGGGGTCGATGCCGGCGGGCGCGGCGTGTCCGAGGACGGCGGCCACGTGGGTGCGTACGGCGTCCAGCAGCAGCCGTTCGCGGTCGGCGGGCGCGGCTTCGGCCAGCCGGCGGGCGAACGGGGCGTCGTCCGGGCCCGGTCCGGCCGCACCGGCCGTCTCCGCTCGCGCCGGCGCGGGCCGGGCGTCGGCGAGGTCGCGCAGCAGCGGGTCGGGGCGCCGGGCGTGGCCCGGGCCGGCCGCCCGCCGCCAGTCGACGTCGGCGACGAGCCGCCAGGTGGCGTCCTCGTCGAGGAGTTGGTCCAGGGCGGTGAGCGCGGTGTCGGGGTCCATCGGCAGGATGCCCCGGCGGTGGAGGTGCTCGGCGGCGGCTTCGCCGGTGGCCATCCCGGTCCCCGCCCACGCGCCCCACGAGACGCTGGTGGCGGGCAGCCCGAGGGCGCGGCGGTGCGCGGCGAGCGCGTCCAGGTAGGCGTTGGCGGCGGCGTAGTTGGCGCGGCCGGCGCCGCCGAGGACGCTGGTGTCGGAGGAGAAGAGGACGAACGCGGACAGGTCGGCGTCGAGGGTCAGCTCGTGCAGGTGCGCCGCCGCGTCGGCCTTCGGCCGGGCGACGGCCGCGAAGCGCTGCGGGGTGAGGGAGTCGATCACTCCGTCGTCGAGGACTCCGGCGGCGTGCACGACGGCGGTGAGCGGCTGGTGGGCGGGGACGGCGGCCAGCACCGCGGCGAGCGCGTCGCGGTCGGCCGCGTCACAGGCGGCGAAGGTCACCTCGGCGCCGGCCGCGGCCAGCTCGGCGCGCAGGAGTTCGGCGCCCTCGGCCCGGTCTCCCGCGCGGCTGAGCAGCAGCAGGTGCCCGGCGCCCCGTTCGGCCATCCGGCGGGCGACGCGGGAGCCGACGGCGCCCGTGCCCCCGGTGATCAGCACGGTGCCGGACGGCGCCCAGGCCCGCCGGGGACTGCGCGGCGCCGTGTCCCGGCCGAGGCGGCGCACCAGCACGCCGTGTGCCCGCACGGCCACCTGGTCCTCGTCGGGCGCGTCGGGCGCACCGAGGAGGACGGAGCAGGTGCGGGCGACGGCGGTGCCGTCCAGCGGCCCGGCGGGCAGGTCGACGAGCCCGCCCCACAGGTGGGGGTACTCGGCCGCCACGACCGGGCCCATCCCCCACAGCTGCGCCCGGCCGGGCGCGGTGACCCGGTCCTGGGGCGCCGCGGCCACCGCGTCGGCGGTGGCGCACCACAGGCGTGCGGAGCCCCCGAGGTCGCCGAGGGCCTGGACGAGGGTCGCCGTGGCGGCGGTGGCTCCGCCGTCGGGGAACGCGCCGGCCGTGCCGAGGGCGAGGAGGGACAGGACGCCGAACGGCTCGGTGCCGTCGGCGGGCAGCAGCGCGCGCAGCGTCCGCGCCAGCTCGGCGCGGTCGGCGGGCAGGGGGGTCGGGTCGAGCGTCACGACCTCGGCGCCGCAGCGGCGCAGGCCGGCTTCCAGGGCGTCGGCCGCGTCGTGGCCCTCCTCGCCCAGCGGCCGGACCACGAGCCAGCGGCCCGCGGCCTGCGGGGGTGCGGTCCGGTCGGGACGGACCTGCCAGTCGAGGCGGTAGCGCAGGGCGGCGACGTCCCGCGCCCGGTCGGCGCGTCCGGGTATCCGGGGCCAGTACCGCTCGTGCTGGAAGGCGTACGTCGGCAGGTCCACGGGGGGCGCGCCGGTCCCGCCGAAGTAGGCGCTCCAGTCGACCGGTACGCCGTGGACGTGGGCCTGGGCGAGGGCGGCGACGGCGGCTTCGGCCTCGTCGCGGTGCTTGCGGAGGACGGGCACGAACACGCCGTCTCCGACGCAGTCGGCGCCCATGGCGGACAGCACGCCGTCGGGGCCGAGTTCCACGAACCGGGTGACACCCTCCGCTTCCAGTGCGGCCATGCCGTCGGCGAAGCGGACCGCCTCGCGGACGTGGCGCACCCAGTACTCCGGCGAGCAGAGCTGCCCGGTCTGTGCCAGGTCACCGGTCAGGTTCGACACGACGGGGATCGAGGGCTCGGCGAAGCCGACGGTCTCCAGTACGGCCCGGAACCCGTCCAGCATCGGATCCATCGACGGCGAGTGGAAGGCGTGGCTGACGGTCAGCCGCTTGGTCTTCACCCCGCGTTCGACGAGCACGGCCGCGATGGCGGTCACGGACTCGGCGGCCCCGGAAACGACCACGGAGGCCGGCCCGTTGACGGCGGCGATGCTCACGTCCTCGTACGAGGCGACCAGCTCGGCCACCTCCGCCTCGGAAGCCCGCACCGACACCATGGCACCACCGGACGGCAACGCCTGCATCAAACGCCCACGCGCCACGACCAGCCTGGCCGCATCAGCCAGCGAGAACACCCCGGCCACGTGCGCGGCGGCGATCTCACCGATCGAGTGGCCCAGCAGGTAGTCCGGCTTCAGGCCCCAGCTCTCCACCAGCCGGTACAGCGCGACCTCGATCGCGAACAACGCCGGCTGAGTGAACTCCGTGCGGTCCAGCTCAGCGGACTCGTCCGCGAACATCACCTCCCGCAGCGACCGCCCCAGCACCGGGTCGATCTCGGCCGACACGGCGTCCAGCGCCGCCGCGAACGCAGGGAACGCCGCGTACAGCTCACGCCCCATCCCCGCCCGCTGCGCACCCTGACCCGTGAACAGGAAGCCGGTCCGCGTCCGGCCGCGGGCGGTACCGCGGACCAGGCCGGGGGCCCGGTCTCCGGCGGCGAGGGCGTCCAGGGCGGCGAGCAGCCGTCCCGGGTCGGCGGCGACGACTGCTGCCCGCCGTTCGAGGGCGGTGCGGGTGGTGGCGAGGGCGTGGCCCAGGCCGTGTGCGGTGTGCTCGGGGTGGGCGCGGACATGGGCGGCGAGGCGGCCGGCCTGCGCGCGCAGCGCCTCGTCGGAGGCGCCGGAGAGCAGCCACGGGACGACGGTGTGCGGCGGTGCCGGCTCCGTCGCCCGGTCCGTCGGGGCCTGCGCGGGTGCCTCTTCGACGATGACGTGGGCGTTGGTGCCGCTGATGCCGAACGAGGAGACGCCGGCCCGGCGCGGCCGGTCCTCGCGGGCCAGCCACGGCCGTGCCTCGGTGAGCAGGCTGACCGCGCCCGAGGCCCAGTCGACGTGCGGGGACGGCTCGTCGACGTGGAGGGTCTGCGGCAGGACCTCGTGCACGAGGGCCTGGACCGTCTTGATGACGCCGCCGATGCCGGCGGCGGCCTGGGCGTGGCCGATGTTCGACTTGAACGAGCCGAGCCACAGCGGCTCCCCGCCGTCGCGGTCCTGGCCGTAGGTGGCGAGCAGGGCGTGCGCTTCGATGGGGTCGCCGAGGGTGGTACCGGTGCCGTGCGCCTCGACGGCGTCGACGTCGGAGCCGGTCAGGCCGGCGTTGGCGAGGGCGGCGCGGATCACGCGCTGCTGGGCGAGGCCGCTGGGGGCGGTCAGGCCGTTGGAGGCGCCGTCCTGGTTGACGGCCGAGCCGCGGACGACCGCCAGGACCTGGTGGCCGTTGCGGCGGGCGTCCGACAGGCGCTCCAGGACGAGGACGCCGACGCCCTCGGACCAGCCGGTACCGTCCGCGGCCGCGGCGAAGGACTTGCAGCGGCCGTCGGGGGCCAGGCCGCGCTGCTTGGTGAACTCGACGAAGCGCCGCGGGGTGGCCATCACGGTCACACCGGCGGCCAGCGCCAGCGTGCACTCGCCGCCCCGCAGGGCCTGGGCCGCGAGGTGGAGTGCGACGAGGGAGGAGGAGCAGGCGGTGTCGACGGTCAGCGCCGGGCCTTCGGTGCCCAGGACGTAGGCGACGCGGCCGGAGACGACGCTGGCCGCGCTGCCGGTGTTCTCGTAGCCCTCGGCGCTGCCGGGTACCTCGCGCAGGAGCAGGGAGTAGTCCTGGCCGTTGGAGCCGGCGAAGACTCCGGTGGCGCTGCCGCGCAGCGACGCCGGGTCGATGCCGGCCCGCTCGACGGCCTCCCAGGCGGTCTCCAGCAGCAGCCGCTGCTGGGGGTCGGTGGCGAGGGCCTCGCGCGGCGAGATGCCGAAGAAGGCGGGGTCGAAGCCGGCCGGGTCGTCGAGGAAGCCGCCGGAGGCGGTGATGGAGGTGCCGGGGCGCTCGTTGCGGGGGTCGTGCAGGGCGTCGAGGTCCCATTCCCGGTCGGCGGGGAAGGCGGAGACGGCGTCGCCGCCGGCGGTCACGAGCTCCCACAGGTCCTCGGGGGAGGCGATGCCCCCCGGGTAGCGGCAGCCCATGCCGACGATGGCGATGGGGTCGTCGCCGTCGGCGGGGCCGGCGGGGCCGGGAAGGCCCGCGGTGTCGTCGCGGCCCGAGAGGCGGGCGGCGAGGTGCTCGGCGAGGGCGGCGGGGGTGGGGTGGTCGAAGGCGACGGTGGCCGGCAGCGCGAGCCCGGTGGCCTCGGTGAGGCGGGTGCGCAGCCGGACGACGGCCAGCGAGTCGAAGCCGAGCTCCTCGAAGCTGCGGTCGGCGTCGAGGGCGTCGGGGGCGCCGTCGCCGAGTACGGCGGTGACGTGGGCGAGGGTGAGATCCAGCAGCCGGCGCGCCGGTACGGGGGCGGTGGACGCCGGTGCCGGGCGGGAGCGGAGGTGGTCCAGTGCCTCCAGCAGGGTCTCGGGTTCCGGCCGGCGCCGGTCGAGGACGACCTCGAACCGCGCGGGGCCGCCCGGGCCCGGGGGCAGGGCGGCGGCGCAGTCCTGGGCGAGGGCGGTCAGGACGCCGTCGGGGCCCAGCTCGAGGAAGCGGGTGACACCGGAGTCGAGGAGGGAGCGCACGCCGTCGGCGAAGCGGACGGTGGCACGTACGTGGCGCACCCAGTAGTCGGGCGAGCAGAGCTCGTCGGCCGTGGCGGGCCGGCCGGTGACGTTGGAGACGACGGGGATGCGCGGCGGCCGCAGGGCCACCGACGCGGCGACCTCCCGGAAGGCGTCGAGCATCGGGTCCATCAGCGGGGAGTGGAAGGCGTGGCCGACCGCGAGCCGCTTGGTCTTGACGCCCTGCCGGGCGAGGAGGGCGCCGAGCGCGGCGACGGCGTCCGCGGCGCCGGACAGCACCACGGAGGCCGGCCCGTTGACGGCGGCGACGGCGACGCCCGGGTGGTCGGCCAGCAGCGGGGCGAGCTGCCCGGGCGTGGCGCGCACGGCGAGCATGGTGCCGCCGGCGGGCAGCTCCTGCATGAGCCGGCCGCGGGCGGCGACCAGTCGGCAGGCGTCGGGCAGGTCGAGCACCCCGGACACGTGGGCGGCGGTGATCTCGCCGAGGGAGTGGCCGAGGAGCACGTCGGGGGTGGTGCCCCGCGAGGTGACCAGCCGGAACAGGGCCGTCTCCAGGGCGAAGAGGGCCGGCTGGGCGAACCCCGTCGCGTCCAGCAGCCCGTCCTCACCCGAGAGCACGTCGCGCAGCGGCCGCGGAAGGTGGGGGTCCATGTGGGCACAGACCGCCCCGATTTCCTCGTCGAATTCGGGGAATCGTGCCGCCAGCTCACCCCCCGCTCCCGCTCTCTGCGCACCCTGGCCGGTGAAGAGAAATGCCGTCCTGCTCATCGAGAACACCCCGCGACCCATAATGCGACCATTCTTCAAATTCCACGTTAGAGAACGGCGTTCGCCGTCCACACCCCTATGCGCCCCTACGGAACCCCGCAACGGGCCGCGCCGACATGGCGGTCGAGCAGCCCGTCGAGGTACCCGGCCCCGCCCCGCGGGCACGCGTCCGGCGCGAGGAGGCGCAGCCGCTCCACGGAGACCTCCGTGCGCTGCGCGACGGCGGGCACGTACTCCCGTGCCGCGGTGCGCCCCAGTCGCCGCTCGATGCCCCGCACGATCTCCTCGACGGGGTAGGGGGTGCCTGCGGCGACGTTCACCACCCGGTCCCGGACGCCCGCCGTGAGCAGCGCGTCGACCGCGCCGAGCACGTCCGCGACGTCCACCAGGTCCCGGTGGGCGCCCCGGTACAGGCGCACGCTCCCCGCCCCCACCTGCGCGGTGAGGGCGGGGATCAGCTGGTGGGGCCGCTGGTGCGGTCCCACCACGTGGCTGAGCCGCAGGGTCAGCCAGTGCCGGGACAGGGCCGCGACCGCCTCCTCCAGCGCCGCCTTGTGCCGGCCGTAGGGATTGGCCGGCGCGATCGGCGCGTCCTCCTCGGCGGGCACGCGGGTGGTGCCGTACATGGCGTGGGAGGCCGTGGAGAAGAACACCACGGTGCGGCCCTGGAGCCGGCACCGTTCGGTCACCGAGCGGACGAGTTCCGATTCGCGGGCGAATTCCGCCGGGTTCTCGACCCCGGTGGCGGAAACCCCGGCGGCAATGAGGGTGACGTCCGGGTGCCGGTCGGCGATCCGCTGGAAATTGCCGGCGAGGAATCCCCGCCCGATGACCTCCATCAGACGGTCGCTGCCTTGTCCGCGCGGTATTCGGCCGTGAGCTTCTCCAGGGTCGCCACGAGCTCCGCCGGGGACGGCTGCGCGTGGATCTCGTCGCGCAGGCGCAGTGCGTTCTCCTTGAAGGAGGGGTCCTCGACGAGCCGGGCGAGGGCGTCGTGCAGGGCCTCGCCGGTGACGTCGTCGGCGTGCACGAACAGGCCCGCGCCCGACTCCTGGATGTGCTCGGCCTTGACGACGGTGTCCCAGATCTTGGGGATCATCAGCTGCGGCACGCCGTAGTTCATGGCGGTCGACCAGGTGCCGCCGCCGCCGTAGTGGACGATGGCCGAGCAGGTGGGCAGCAGGGCGTGCATGGGCACGAACGGGATGACGCGCGCGTTGTCCGGGACCTGCGGGTCGGTCTCGCCGGGGAACGGCACGAGGGTGGCGATCAGCTCGATGTCGAGGTCGGCCCACATGCCGAGGGCGGAGATCGGGAAGCCGTCGTGGCCGATGTGCTCGCGCAGCGAGCCGCCCATGGTCAGGCAGACGCGCGGCTTGGCGGGCGCCTCGTGCAGCCACTCCGGTACGACGGCGGGGCCGTTGTAGGGGACGTAGCGCATCGGGACGGTGTTGACGCCCACGGGCAGCCGGACGCCCTCGGGGCATGGGTCGATGGTCCACTGGCCGGTGACGACCTCCGGGTCGAAGGTCGCGCCGTGCCGCTCCAGCAGCGCGGTCAGCCACTCGACGAGCGGGTCCTGGCGCTCGGCCTCGGGCAGCTGCGCCATGTCGGCCAGGAAGGTCTCGCGGGAGCGCAGCATGACGTCCGGGCCCCACAGCAGGCGGGCGTGGGCGGCACCGACGACACGGGCGGCGACGGCGCCGGCGTAGGTCTGCGGCTCCCAGATGACGAGGTCGGGCTGCCAGGCACGGGCGAAGTCGACGAGCCCGTCGACGAAGGAGTCGTTGTTGATGGGGGCGTTGTACAGGGTGGTCAGCAGCGTCTGGCGGCGCAGCCGCTCCTCCGGGGTGGTGGTCTCGCCCTCGCCCTTGTGGAGGCCGCCGAAGCCGGCGCCGCCGCTGCCCCAGGCGTCGGCGTGCTCCTTCTGCATCTCGCTGAGCCGGTGGTCCTCGCCGACCGGGACGGCGGTCAGGCCGGCGGCGGTGATGGCGTCGGTGAGCTTGGGCTGGGAGGCCACGCGGACCTCGTGCCCGGCGGCGCGCAGCGCCCAGGCCAGCGGCACCTGGCTGTAGAGGTGGGCACGTTCGGAGAACGTGGTGAACAGGATGCGCATGGGTGTTCCCGTCTGCGAGGTGGCTGGGGGTGTCCCAGGGACGTGTCGGCGTGGTGGTGCACGGTCCGGAGGGTGCCGAGCGGCTCACGGACCAGGAGCGGGTGCCGGTGGCGGCACGGAGGGCGGGGTTGCGGGCCGGGTGGTGTCAGGCGGTACCCGGCAGGCCGAGCGGGAGTTCCGCGGGCAGGTCGACGCGGCGGCTGATGCGCAGCTTGCGGTAGACCCGGGTCAGGTGCTGTTCGACGGTGCTGACCGTGATGAACAGTTCGCGTCCGATCTCCCGGTTGGAGTGGCCGACGGCCGCCAGGGCGGCCACGCGCCGTTCGGCGTCGCTCAGTGTGGCGATGGCGTCGGTGCGGGCCTCGGCGGGGCCGGTGTCCGCGGGCGGTACCGGGTCCAGGACGGCGGGGTGCGGCAGGAGCCGTTCGCACAGCGACGGGGCGTCGCAGTCCTGGGCGAGCTTCACGGCGCGGCCCGCCATCATCCGGGCCCGGTTGTAGTCGCCGAGTTCGTGGTGGGCGCAGCTCAGGTCGGCGAGCGCGCCGACCAGTTCCAGGCGGTCCCCGGCCTCCTGCAGCAGGCTGATGGCCTCCCACAGCAGTGCGGGGCGGCGCCGTGCCTCTGCGAGGGCGGCGATGGTGCGCAGGGAGGAGCCCCGTACCCGGATGTGCTCGGGCGCGGACAGCTCCATCTGCTCGCCGATGAGTTCGCCGGCGCGTTCCCGCAGGTCCAGGCCCAGGCAGGCGGTGGCGGCGCCGCCGCGCCAGGCGATGAGGGCGGGCCGGTCGACGCCGCGCTCCCGCATCAGCTCGCCGCAGCGCAGGAAGTCCTCCAGGGCGGCGCGCAGCCGCCCGACGGCGAGGTAGTGGCGGCCGCGGGCGTACAGGTACTGGCCGCCGAAGCGGGTGCGGAACATCTCCTGCGGCACGCGCTGCGCGAGGACCCGCTGGGCGTCCTCGGTGCGGCCGGTGACGGTGCAGGCGACGAGGCGGGCGGCGAGGGGGATGCCGATGGCGACCCCCCAGTCCTCGGGCGGCAGCACGGCGAGCGCGGTGCGGGCGTGGCGTTCGGCGTCGGCGAGCGCGCCCTGGCGTACGGCGATCTCCGCGCGCACGCCCGTGAGCACGGCCCGCCAGGTCGTCTCGCGGCGCGCGGTGGCCTCGGCGACGAGCGTGTCGCACCAGTGGGCGGCCTGGACGGTCCGGTCGACGTGCAGCAGCGCGTACAGGGCGGCCATCGCCGACTCCAGCGCGGTGTCGCCGATACGGGCGCTCTGCAGGGTCAGTTCGGCGTCGGCGGTGACCGCCTCCGCGGAGGGCTCGGGTCCACCGGTGGCGGTGGCGGCGTCCCAGTACAGCAGGCGGCGGGCGCGCACCACGTCCGCGTGGTACCGGCCGGAGTCGCCGCATCCGGCCGGCTGCGGCGCGGGCGCCGGCCGGGGCGGGGTGTCGGCGGAGCGGCCCAGCCACAGCCGCGCCAGGGCGAGGGTGGCGCCGTCGCGCGCCGAGAGCAGTCCGCCGCGGGCGTGGGCCTCCAGCGCGCCCAGGTGGCGGGCGGCGACGGAGGGGCTGGTACGCCACCGGTTGCGCACCAGCAGCGCGGTCAGCGCGGCCCGTTCACGCGGGTCCTGGCAGGACCGTTCGGCGAGTTCGAGGCAGTCGGCGGCGAATCGCTCGCGGTCCGCCGCGGCCTCCCCTTCGGCCGCCTCGCGCAGCACGGTGACCGCCCAGGGGCCGGGGGCCCGGCGGGCGGCGACGAGCTGGCGGGCGACGGCGGCGCCCGGCGCCCCGTCCTCGTGCAGCAGCCGCGCGGCGCGCAGGTGCCGGTCGCGCCGGTCGGCGTCCTCACAGCCGGCGAGGACGGCGGCGTGCGCGGCGGGGTGGCGGAAGCGGCCTTCGTCGAGGAGGCCGGCCCCGGTCAGGGCGGCCAGGGCCCGGCCGGCGGCCTCGACGCCGGTGCCGAGCATGCGGGCCACCAGGGAGGCCGGGGCGAGGTCGGCGAGGACGGCCAGGGCGCGCGCGGCGTCGGCGGCGCCCTCGTCGCAGCGCAGCAGGCAGGTGCGCAGGGCGGCGGCGAAGGAGCTGCCCACGGGGGTCTCCCCGTCGTGGTCGCCGGCGGCGAGGCGGTCGTCGGCGAACGCGTGGACGAGCAGGGGGTTCCCGCCGGTCAGGGCGTGGCATTCGGTGGCCAGCCGGTCCGCCGTGCACGGGTCGAGGCGGGCGGCGAGGAGTTCGGCGACCCCGCGGCGGGTCAGCGGGGCGACGCGCACGGTGCGGCAGTCGGGGTCCCCGGCGAGTTCGGCACGCGGGCCGGTCCCGTCGGGTGCGTCGGCGCCCCCGTCGGTGAACACCGTCAGCACGCGGGAGGTGCGCAGCCTGCGGTGCAGGTACATCAGGGCGGCCACCGACGGCCGGTCGGCGTGCTGCAGGTCGTCGACGGCGACGACCAGCGGCCGGTGCCGAGCGGCCTCGCGCAGCACGGTGCACAGCTCGCGCAGTTCACGGGCGCGCGCGGGCGCCATCGGCTGCTCGCCGAGGCCCGCGTCGGCCGCCGGCGCGTCGGGGCGTGCGTCGGGGCGTGCGGCCGGTGCGGCGGCTTCCCGCTCCGCCGTGGCCAGCAGGGCCCGGACGTGGCCGGCCGCAGCGTGCGGCAGCTCCGGGTCGTCGAGGAGGCGGTCGAGGACCCCGAAAGCGAGGTGGCGTTCGGCGCGGACGCCGGTGGCGGTCAGCACCAGGGCCCCGGCGCGGGCGGCGTGCCGGCACAGGGCGTGCAGCACGTCCGTCTTGCCGCAGCCGACCGGGCCGGTGACGACGGCCACACGGCCCTCGCCCGCGGCGGTCCCCTCGAACGCCTCCCGGAGCGCCCGCAGCTGCGCCCGGCGCTCCACGCGCAGCTCCGCGCGGGCGCCGGCGCGGTGCTCCGCCGGTCGTTCCGTTTGCTGTTCCGTCGTCTTCACGTGGGCTCCCGGCGGGCTCAGCGGACCGCGTACCGGGCGGCGGAGTCGGGCAGCTCCAGCGCCGGATCGGCGGTGAGCACGGCGTGCTGCAGGCGCTGCAGCCGCGGAGAGGGGTTCAGGCCGAGGCTCTCGACCAGGTTGTCGCTGAGCACCCCGTACGCGTCGAGGGCCCGTCCGGGGGCTCCGCAGCGGTAGAGCGCGATCATGAGCTGGGCGCACAGGTTCTCGTGCAGCGGGTGCTGCGCCGCCAGGACGCGCAGTTCACCCAGCAGCCCGGCGTGCCGGCCGAGTCGCAGGTCGGCCTCGATACGCTGCTCCAGGGCGGCCATGCGGCCCTCTTCCAGGCGCATCAGCTCCAGTTCCAGCACCCGCCCGACCGGTACGTCGACCAGCGCCGGACCCCGCCACAACTGGAGCGCGGCCCGCAGCAGTTCGGAGGCCGTGAAGTCGTCACCGGCGTCGAAGGCGCGGCGGCCGGCCTGCGCGAGGCGCTCGAACTCGCGGGCGTCGACGCGCTCGGCGGGCACGTCCAGCAGGTAGCCGCCGAAGCGGGTCGCCAGGATGTCCCTGGGGCGGATGCCCGGGTCGGTGTGCGCCGCGCCGATGCGCCGGCGCAGCTGGAGGATGTACGTCTGCAGGGTCGGCGAGGCGCTGCGCGGGATCTCCTCCCCCCACAGCTCCTCCATCAGGCTGGGCACGGTCACCGCCTGGGGCGCCTGCAGCGCGAGGAGGGCCAGGATCTGGCGTTGCTTGGGCGCGCTGGGCACGATGGGCACGCCGTTCTCATAGGCCTCCATCGGGCCCAAAACCTTGACCTCCACGTGTCTGTCCCCCATGCGTCGCACACGTTCCGGTTGTAGCCGGTGCAGTGCTGACCGGCCGTCACGATCGTGGCACCGGCGGCCCTCCCGCCCCAGTGCCGCAGTAACGAGGGACGGGTGAAGAACTCATATGCGGCCCAGTGATCGGGGCACTGGCACTGTGATCACGGCTCGCGCAAGAATCCTCGTGTCACGCTGGAGCGCCGCTGGAGAACACGGCGGGCGCAGCATCAAACGGGGAGAGTTCATGAAGGTCGTAGACGCGTTCGAAGCCGAGCTGGTGGCACTGTGCGGCCCGGCCGCGACGGAGGACCGGTTCATCGTCGAGGACCTGGACGGACTGGGCGACGACAACGTCGCGATGCTCTCCTTCTGCATGCTCCAGCCCGTCGACACCGTCCGTCACTTCGCCGCGCTGGGCGCGGTCGCCGCGTGACGGCGGGCGGGGGCGCGGCGGGCCTGCCGCGCGTCGGTTTCAGGAACCACCTGCGCGCCGAGGTCGTCCCGGGGGAAGCCACCTACCTGCTCTCGGAGCGGAAGGTGACCGCGCTGCCGAGTCCCTGCATGGAGGTGCTCGCGCCGCTGCTGGACGGGACGCGCACCGTGCGCGAGCTGGTCGACGAGGCGGCGGCGGTGCTGCCCGCGGCGGAGGTGGGCCGGACCCTGCGGGGGCTCGCCGACGCCGAGCTCGTCGCCCTGCGTCCCGGCGGCCGCGACACCGACGCGCGCGCCGACGCCTACTGGGACCTCGCCGGACTCGACGGCCCCCGCACCACCACCCACCTGACCACCCGCACCGTGGAGGTGCTCACCGCCGGCCGTGTCGACCGCACGGCCGCGGAGGAGGCCTGCCGGGCCTCCGGCCTGACCGTGGTCCCCGCCGACCGCGCCGACGCGCCTGCGGACCGTACGGGAGCAGCGCCGGAGCTCACCCTGGTGCTGTGCGAGGACTACCTGCACCCGCGGCTGCAGGAGATCGACGCCCGCCAGCGGGCCCTCGGCCGCCCCTGGCTGCTCGCCCGGACGTGCCGCGCCGACGTCTGGGTCGGCCCGGTCTTCCGCCCCGGCGAGAGCGCCTGCTGGTCCTGCCTGGCGTTCCGGCTGCGCGGCCACCGCATGTCGGAGTCGCCGGTGCAGCGCGCCCTCGGCCTCGACGGGCCGGTGCCCCGCCCCCAGGCCTCCATCGCCGCCGGCCGGGCCCTGGGCCTGCACACCGCCGTGCTCGAAGCCGCCAAGTGGCTCGCCGGCACCCGCCACGACGGCCAGGACGCGGTCTGGACGCTGGACAGCCTCACACTGGAGAGCCGCCACCACACCGTCTCCCGCCGCCCCCAGTGCCCCGAGTGCGGGGACCCCGGCCTGATCGCCGAGCAGGCCCGCCGCCCCGTCGCCGTGGAGTCCCGGCCCAAGGCGGTGCAGGAGTCCGGCGGGCACCGCGCCCTGACGCCGCAGCAGATGATGGACCGCTACGGCCACCTGGTCAGCCCCGTCACCGGCGTCGTCCAGCAGCTGCGCCGCGACCGGCGCACGCACCCCTTCCTGCACGCCTACACCTCCGGACGCAACCTCGCCGGCGCCACCGGGCAGGACCTGGCGTCCCTGCGCGCCGGCCTCCGCTCGCTCAGCGGCGGCAAGGGCATCACCGAGATCGACGCCAAGGTCAGCACCCTGTGCGAAACCGTCGAGCGGTACTGCGGCACGCGCCAGGGCGACGAACTCGTCGTCCGCGACAGCCTGCGCGGCCTGGGGGACGCGGCCGTGCACCCCGACTCCTGCCAGCTGTACGACCCCCGCCAGATCCGCGGCCGCGACGTCTGGAACGCCCGCCACGGCGGCTTCCAGTACGTGTGCTCCGCCTTCGACGAGCGCGAGGCCATGGAGTGGACCCCGGTGTGGTCGCTGGGCGAAGGGCGCCAGCGGCTGCTGCCGACGTCGATGCTCTACTTCGACACCGTCACCCGCACCGGCAGCGTCCGCGCCGACTCCAACGGCAACGCCGCCGGCAGCAGCCGCGAGGACGCCGTCGTCCAGGGCTTCCTGGAACTGGTCGAACGGGACGCCGTCGCCCTGTGGTGGTACAACCGCACCCGGCAGCCCGGCGTCGACCTCGCCTCCTTCGACGACCCGTGGCTGGAACGGACCCGGCAGGTCTACGCGGGCATGAACCGCCGCATGTGGGTCCTCGACCTGACGTCCGACCTCGGCATCCCGGTCATGGTGGCGCTGTCGCGACGCACCGACAAGCCCGCCGAGGACGTCATGTTCGGCTTCGGCGCACACTTCGACCCGCGCATCGCCCTGCGCCGCGCCGTGACCGAGATGAACCAGCTGATTCCGGCCGTCCTCGACGTGCGGCCCGACGGCACCGGCTACGGCGTCGACGACCCGACCGCCCGCGCCTGGTGGAGCGGGGCGACGGTGGCCAACCAGCCCTACCTGCTGCCCGATCCGTCCCTTGCGGCCCGCACCCCGGCCCACTGGGCGTTCGAGGAGCGGGCGGACCTGCGCGATGACGTCGAGGCGATCGTCGCCCTCACCCGCTCGCGCGGGCTGGACCTGATGGTCCTCGACCAGACCCGCCCCGACATCGGCCTGCCGGTGGTGAAGGTCGTGGTCCCGGGGCTGCGGCACTTCTGGGCGCGGTTCGCACCCGGCCGCCTCTTCGACGTGCCCGTCGCGCTGGGACGGCTCGAACGGCCCACCGCCTACGAAGACCTCAACCCCGTACCGCTGTTCGTCTGAACGCCCGAATACCCGCGAGCACCGGCCCCCGGGCCGCCCCAAACACCCGACCCCGAGCCCCTGACCTGCCACAACGGCACGTCAGGGGCTCCGACGTGTTGGAGGTTACTTTCGGCCCACAGGACACTCGAGTCAACTTCGACCTATATTCGACCCTGAGTTATCAGGGGAAAGCACAAAGGGGTGGAAGATGGTCAGTCTCCGCTGGTCCGGATCGTCAGCGAGCCGGAGGAGACTCTCCGCGAGACCCGCTGCCCAGCCCTCCAGAGCCGAAGAGGCGATACCCGCACCCACCCTCGCACGGTCGATCACCGTCGTGGCCGTGACCTGCTATGCGGTGATCTCCCTGCTCAACGTCCGCGCCGCACACGACTCCGGCCCGGTCTTCCTCGCCTGCTGCTCCTGCCTGGCCGTCCTGTTCGTCCTCCAGCTCAGGCACTCGGCACCCGACGCCCGCCTGGCCTCCCGCCGCTCACGCCTGATCACCCTCTCCGCGCAGGCACTCATGACCTACCTGCCGCTGACGCTGTTCGGCTGGGAGTGGGGCGGCATGGCGGGCTTCCTCGCCGCCTCCGTCCTGCTGCTCACCCCGGTACGGATCGGCTGGCTCCTCTACGCCGCGATCACGCTCAGCATGGTCGGCTACCCGGTCCTCCTGGGCATGGGCGCCAACGACACCGCGTACTTCGCCATCGCCACCGCCCTCACCGGCCTCGTCGTCTACGGCCTGTCCACCCTGTCGCGGCTGATCGTCGCCCTGCACGCCGCCCGCGCCGAACTCGCCCGCGTCGCCGTCTCCAACGAACGGCTGCGCTTCGCCCAGGACCTCCACGACCTCCTCGGCTACAGCCTGTCCGCGATCACCCTGAAGTCCGAGCTGACGGCCCGGCTGATCAACGCCTCCCCGGAGCGGGCCCAGGAAGAGGTGGCCGGCGTACTGGACCTGTCCCGCCAGGCCCTCGCCGACGTCCGCACGGTCGCCAGCGGCTACCGGAACATGACGCTGAGCGCAGAGGCCCGTTCGGCCCGCGCCATCCTGACCGCCGCCGACATCAGCGCCGACGTCGACGTCACGGCCACCACGGGCCTGCTCGACCCCGACGTGGACACCGTGCTGGCCACGGTCCTGCGCGAGGGCATCACCAACGCGCTGCGCCACAGCAAGATGCGGCACTGCTCGATCCGCGCCACCGTCGACGACGACCACGTGTCGCTGTGCCTGGTCAACGACGGAGTCGGCGGTGAGCCCCAGGCGGTCGCGGCGGACTCCGGCAACGGCCTGGGCAACCTGCGCCTGCGCCTGGCCGCCGTGGGCGGCCGGATGACCTCCCACATCGACGACAAGGGCTTCTTCCGCCTCACCGCGACGGCCCCCCGCGTCCCGGCCGCCCCGGACAGGGCCCCCACCCCCAGCAGGAGCGCCGCCAACGCCTGACGGGCCTTCCCGCCCCTCTTCCACCCCCACGCGCCCCTTGGCCGTGGGGGTGGAGTTTTCTGTAGTGCGGGTGTGCTCGCAGCTCCATTCCGGTCTCTGGTGCCGGGCCCGTAGTTTCGTGTTCGGAAGGCGGGCCACAGGGTCCGGACAGGGACCAGGGCACGGATGAGGGAGTCAGACGGTGATGACGATGGAACAGGAACAGGGGCAGGAGCAGGGCCAGACCGCGCAGCAGGCCGAGACCACGGACAATGCGGTGAAGGGCAACGCGGTGAAGGGCAAGGATCCCAAGGCGGATCTGATCCGGACCGCGTTCATGGAGGTCGGCATCCCCCTCGGCCTCTACTACGGACTCCGCGGCGC
>NZ_JBHVUQ010000073.1:30636-35400 GCF_042884105.1 Streptomyces sp. NPDC058157 | reverse complement strand
CCGTCACCGGCCAGCGGCCCGCCTTCACCAGCCGGACCGCCACCGAGCCGACCAGCCGGTGCCCGGCCCGCTCCGAGGCGCCGACCACCACCGCGTCCGCCTTCAGCTCCTCGGCGGCGCCCACCAGGCCCGCGTACGGATCCCCGCGGAAGGTGTGGAACTGCCACCGCACCTCGAAGATCCCCTTCAGCCGCTCCGCCGAGGCCCGGATCTCGGCCACGATCCCCTCCGCGATCTCCCCCGTGGCCTCCGCCACCGGCGCCCCCAGGGAGGCCCCGGCGGCCAGCACCGGCTGCACGTACACCAGCGCCAGCAACGCGTTCTGCCGCCGCGCCAGCCCCGCCGCGTACGCGGCCGCCCGCAGGGAGGACTCCGAACCGTCCACCCCCGCGAGGATGACCTTCGGCCCGTCCGTGCCCCGTTCGAATGCCGTACTCGCGTGCTCCGTCACCCTGCCGAGGCTATCCCGTTCGGCGCGCGCCACGGCGCGGCCCTCCCTACAGTGCATGGCATGAGTGCCACGCAGGAGCAGACCCGCGGTGCCCGCGGCAGGTTCCTCAACCGGGTCCCGGACGCCTTCGGAGCGTTCTTCGGAACGCTCGGCCTGCTCTGCGCGCTGCTGGCGCTCTCACCGGTACTGCGGGGGCTGCTGCGGCCCGTGGTGCGCGTCCTCGACGACTTCGTGGTGCCGGTCAGCGCGAACCTCGCGTACGCCGTCTTCCTCTTCCTGCTCGCCGCCGCGCTCGGCATCCGCAAGAAGATCGCCTGGTGGATCGTCGTCACCTATCTGGCCCTGCTGATCCTCGTCGACGTACTGATCATCGCGGACGGGTACCTCTGGGTCGGCGGCCTGTCCCTGGCCCTCGCGGTGGCCGCCCTCGTCGTGCTGACCGCCGCCCGCAAGGAGTTCTACGCCGCCTCCCGCCCCGGCGCCGTCTGGCGCGCCCTGCTCGTCCTGGGCCTCGGACTGCTCGCCGCCGTCTTCCTCGGCTGGGGCCTCGTGGCCCTGTTCCCCGGCACGCTGCCCCGGGGGCAGTGGCTCGACTGGGCCGCCAAACAGGTCTTCGGCGGCCTGTTCTCCGCCCGCCAGTTCGACGGCCGCCCGCCCAGGGCGCTCTACTTCCTGCTCGGCCTCTTCGGCGCCCTCGCCCTGCTGAACGCCGCCTCCACCCTCTTCCGCTCCCAGCGGCTCACCGCCGCCTTGCACGGGGACGAGGAACCCCGCATCCGCGCCCTGCTGGGCGCCTACGGCCGCGCCGACTCCCTCGGCTACTTCGCCACCCGGCGCGACAAGGCGGTGATCTTCGCCCCCAACGGCAAGGCCGGCGTCACCTACCGCGTCGAAGCCGGGGTCTGCCTGGCCAGCGGCGACCCGGTGGGCGACCCCGGCGCCTGGACCCCGGCGATCGACGCCTGGCTGGCCGTCGCCCGCCGCTACGGCTGGCAGCCCGCCGTGATGGGCGCGTCCGAGGACGGCGCGACCGCGTACGCCCGCTCCGGGCTCAGCGCCCTCCAGCTCGGCGACGAGGCCATCCTGCACGTGGCCCACTTCGACCTCGACGGCCGTGACATGAGGGTCACCCGGCAGGCCGTCAACCGCGTCAAGCGGACCGGCGCCACCACGGTGATCCGCCGCCACTCGGCCCTCACCGAAGAGGAGATGCGCACCATCGTCGACCGGGCCGACCGCTGGCGCGACACCGAGACGGAACGCGGCTTCTCCATGGCCCTCGACCGGCTCGGCGACCCCGCCGACGGGGACTGCCTGCTCGTGGAGGCCTTCGACGCGCAGGGCGAGCTGATCGCCCTGCTCTCGTTCGTCCCCTGGGGCAAGGACGGCATCTCCCTCGACCTGATGCGCCGTGACCGCACCGCCCCCAACGGGGTGATGGAGTTCATGGTCGCCCAGCTCTGCGCGGCCGCCCCCGGCCTCGGCGTGCGCCGGATCTCCCTCAACTTCGCCGTGTTCCGCTCCGCCTTCGAGGAGGGCGGCCGGATCGGCGCCGGCCCCGTGCTCAAGCTCTGGCGCAGGCTGCTGCTGTTCTTCTCCCGCTGGTGGCAGCTGGAGGCCCTCTACCGGTCCAACGTCAAGTACGGGCCCGAGTGGTACCCCCGTTTCCTCTGCTACCAGGACGCCGGCTCGCTCGCCCGGGTCAGCCTCGCCTCCGGCATCGCCGAGGGCTTCGTCTCCGTGCCCAGCCTGCGCAAACTGTGGGGCAAGGGCCACCAGCCCAGGGGGCTCACCGCCCCCGTCACCACCGCTGACCTGCCCTCCATCGAGTCCCTCGGCCTGGACCTCGTGGCGCAGGAGGGGGAAGGCGCGCCCGCCGACCGGCTGCCCGAGCAGGTCCGCGTCCGCCACGCCAAACTGGAGCGGATCCGCGCCGCCGGCACCGACCCCTACCCCGTCGGGATCCGCCAGCGGACCCACACCGCCGCCCAGCTGCGGGCCGCCCACCCCGGCCGGCTCCCCTCCGGCGCCCGCACCGGCGAGCCCGTCGTCCTCGCCGGGCGGGTGATGGTCGTCCGCGACCTCGGCGGCGTGGTCTTCGCCGTCCTGCGCGACTGGACCGGCGACGTCCAGCTGATGTTCACCCGCGACGAATCCGGGTCCGCGGCCCTGGACGCCTTCACCTCCCAGGTCGACTTCGGCGACCACGTGGTGGCCGGCGGCACCGCCGCGGCCAGCCGCAGCGGCGACCTGTCCGTCCTCGTCGACTCCTGGCAGCTCACCGGGAAGTGCCTGCGCCCCCTGCCCGACAAGCGCAAGGGCCTGTCCGACCCCGAGGCCCGGGTCCGGCGCCGCTACCTCGACCTCGTCGCCAGCCCCGACGCCCGGGACGTCGTACGGGCCCGCTCCAGCGCCGTGCAGGCCCTGCGCCAGGGACTCCTGGACCGCGGCTACCTGGAGGTCGAGACCCCGATGCTCCAGCAGATCCACGGCGGCGCCAACGCCCGCCCCTTCCGCACCCACATCAACGCCTACGACCTCGACCTGTACCTGCGCATCGCCCCCGAGCTCTACCTCAAACGGCTGTGCGTCGGCGGCATGGAGAAGGTCTTCGAGATGGGCCGCACCTTCCGCAACGAGGGCGTCTCCTACAAGCACAACCCCGAGTTCACGATGCTGGAGGCCTACCAGGCCTTCGCCGACTACGACGTGATGCTCGACCTCACCCGCGAGCTGATCCAGGGCGCCGCCACCGCCGCCTTCGGCTCGCCCATCGCCCACAAGGCGGGCCCCGACGGCAAGCTCGTCGTGCACGACATCTCCGGCCCCTGGCCCGTCAAGACGATGTACGGGGCCATCAGCGAGGCCCTCGGCGAGGAGGTCGACGCCGACACCGAGGAGCACCGGCTGCGCGTGCTGTGCGACCGGGCGGGCGTCCCGCACGGGCCCGAGGACACCCGCGGCGACGTGGTCCTGGAGATGTACGAACGGCTGGTGGAGGAGCGCACCGGACTGCCCACCTTCTACAAGGACTTCCCCACGGACGTCTCCCCGCTCACCCGCCAGCACCGCAAGGACCCCCGGCTCGCCGAACGCTGGGACCTGGTGGCCTTCGGCACCGAACTGGGCACCGCCTACTCCGAGCTCACCGACCCCGTCGAGCAGCGCCGCAGGCTCACCGCACAGTCCCTGCTCGCGGCGGGCGGGGACCCGGAGGCGATGGAACTCGACAACGACTTCCTCGACGCCCTGGAGTACGCCATGCCCCCCACCGGCGGACTGGGCATCGGCGTCGACCGGCTGGTCATGTTCCTCACCGGTCTGACGATCCGCGAGACGCTTCCGTTCCCGCTCGTGCGCCAGAGCTGACCGGGGCCGCCGCCCCGGCCGGACGGCTGGTCCGGGCGGGTGAGGCGGACGGGGTGGCTCCGCGCCTCTCGACATCTGCGGCGATGTCGTTGATACGTAGTAATAATGACAAATGACGAGCCGACAGTAGGGCGACGCGTGCTCCTGCGTACCGCCGTCTTCCTCGGAATCGCGGCCGCCGCCTCCTCCGGACTGCTCAGCGTGAGCGAGGACGGCTCACCGGCCGGCCCGCCCGGGACGCCCCCGGGCGGCGCCCCCGAGCCCGCCGGCGGACCAGGGGCCGGCGGCGCCCCGGGCGCCCGCCCGGAGGGACTCCCCGACGCCGCCCACCGGCTCCAGCCGATGACCGCCGAGGCCCCCGCGAAGCCGCCCGCCGTGAAGCCCGCCGTCCGCACCCGGCCCATCCTGGAACTGCCCCAGGGCCCGGCCGCCGGCGGCAAGGCCATGCTGCTCACCTTCGACGACGGCCCCGACCCCCGCTACACCCCGGCCATCCTCGACACCCTGCGCCGCTACGGGGTCCGCGCGATGTTCTTCGTCTGCGGGGAGATGGCCACCGACAACCGCGACCTGCTGCGCCGGATGGCCGCCGAGGGACACGTCATCGGCAACCACACCTGGACGCACCCGCAGATCCCCCGGCTCAGCCGGTCCGCGCTGGAGTCCGAGATCGGGCGCACCAGCGAGGTCGTCGAGCAGGCCGTAGGTCAGCCCCCGCTGTGGTTCCGGGCCCCGTACGGGGCGTGGAACCGCGCCGCCTTCGAGATCGGGGCGGACCTGGGCATGGAACCCCTCGCCTGGACCGTGGACAGCCTCGACTGGACCGAACCCGGCACCACCACCATCGTCTCCCGGATCCTGGACGGGGCCGCGCCGGGCGTGATCGTGCTCAACCACGACGCCGGCGGCGACCGCTCGCAGAGCGTCCGGGCCCTGGAGACCTA